>CAZDMG010000041.1:0-19339 GCA_964506655.1 uncultured Gemmatimonadaceae bacterium | reverse complement strand
CCGTGCCCCTGGGTGTTGGAATTGGACGAATTGGTCATATGATACTGTAAGCTACCGGTTCGCAATGGCCAGAGTCCACCATAGAATACTGTAGACTCCCAACCCCAGAAACGTGACGATCCCTTCTCCGACCCTCGTTCCAACCGACCTGAGCGGCGCTTCCGCGACCGATATCCTGGAGCTGGCCGAAATCCGCCAGGTGCGGTTCCTGCGCCTCCAGTTCACCGATATCCAGGGGGTCCTCAAGAACGTCGAGGTACCCTCAACGCAGTTCGTAAAGGCGCTTCAGGGGAATATCATGTTCGATGGCTCCAGTATGGAGGGTTTCTCCCGCGTGGAAGAGTCGGACATGCTGCTGGTACCGGACCTGAGCACCTTCCAGGTCTTTCCGTGGGGTGACCCCGCATCGCGCGTTGCACGGGTAATCTGCGATGTAAGAGCACTGGATGGGAGCGCCTTCTACGGCGACCCGCGCGGTGTGCTCAAGCGGCAACTTGAACGCGCTGCCGCCAAGGGCTTCACAATGAACGCAGGAATGGAAGCGGAGTTCTTCCTCTTCAAGCAGGCGCCCGACGGCCAGCCAACCACGGAAACCCACGATTCCGGCAGCTATTTCGACCTGGCACCGATGGACCTGGGCGAAGACGCGCGACATGCCATCGTGAACGTTCTGGAACAGATGGGCTTTGAGGTGGAAACTGCGCATCACGAGGTGGCGCACGGTCAGCACGAGATCGGTTTCCGCTATGCTGAAGCACTCCGTACCGCCGACAACATCTCAACGTTCAGGTTTGTTGTAAAGCAGGTGGCAAGACAGTTCGGACTCTACGCGTCCTTTATGCCGAAGCCGGTGTTTGCGCAGAACGGAAGTGGAATGCACACGCATCAGTCGCTCTTCCGCGGCGCACAGAATGCCTTCTGGGATCCGGATGGCGAGTGGTCCCTGTCGCGAACGGCACTGCACTATCTGGGCGGGCTTTTAAGACATGCGCGCGCGCTTTGCGCAGTAACGAACCCGCTTGTGAATTCCTACAAGCGGCTGGTACCGGGCTACGAAGCGCCCACCAATGTGGCGTGGAGTATCCGCAACCATTCGCCGATGATACGTGTCCCGGAGCGACGCGGAATTGGTACGCGCCTCGAGCTGCGCACGCCGGACCCAAGCGCGAATCCGTATCTCGCGCTCACCGTGATGCTTGCAGCCGGACTCGACGGTGTCGAAACCGAAGCAGACTGGCGGGAGCCTGTGAATACGGATATCAGTGGCATGTCGTACCGCGAACGCCGCAGGCTCAGGATAGACGACCTGCCCGTCGATCTCAACGAAGCCTGCAACGAGCTCGAGAAGGATGAAGTTGTGCGCACCGCACTCGGCGAGCAGCTCGCAGCACATCTGCTTGCAACCAAGCGGGCAGAGTGGGTGGAGTACAACGGGCAGGTTACCGAGTGGGAGCTGGCGCGCTATCTCCCACGTTACTAGAGCGAAACAATAATTGACCGGAGTGAATCATGAAGTTGAAGACAAAGCTGTTGGCAGTGGTGCTGTCGGGTGCAATGTTGTTTCCGATGAGTAACAGCGAAGCCCAGAGCGGGCCGTCGCTTGTGATACTTGTGCGGCATGCCGAGAAAGCAGCAGTGCCGGGCTCTGACCCGCCGCTCAGTGATGCAGGTAAAGCACGTGCAGCAGCGCTGGCGAAAGCGCTGGGTGATACCAAGGTAAGCACAATCGTGGTGAGTACCTATCAGCGAACCGCAGAAACAGCAGCCGATGTAGCACGGGAGCATGAACTGACACCTATCAAAATCGGCCTTGAGGGTGGCATCGCAGCGCATGTTTCAAAGGTGGCAGACGCGGTACGTGCGAGCAGTGGTGTTGTACTCGTGGTTGGGCACAACAACACCGTGCCGATGGTAGCGGCCGCACTGGGCGCGCCCAGGCTTTCAGACATCTGTGAAGAACACTACGGCTATATGCTGCTGGTTCAGCCGGCGGCGTCGGGGAGTGCTTCGCTCACCGTTGCAACTTATGGTGCGCCAAACGGCACCGATACCAGTTGCACGTCTCTTAACAAGCGGTGACGTTGACTGCTGCGGAGTCGGCAAGCGTCGCACGGATCGGAATCGTAACTGTTTCCGACCGCGTATCGGCAGGTAGCGCTATAGACCAATCCGGACCGGCTGTACACAAGTATTTCGCGCGCTGTGTTCTGTCGCCGTGGGAGCCGGTTTCGCGCACTGTTGCCGATGAACGCGACGAAATCGCACGCGTTCTGCGCGAACTCGCCGATGAGTCCGGTTGCTCTTTGATTGTGACTACCGGCGGTACCGGACCTGCGCCCCGCGATGTAACACCTGAAGCAACCCGCGATGTCTGCGACCGGATTCTACCGGGTTTCGGAGAAGCGATGCGTGCGATATCAGTAAAAACAGTGCCGACGGCGGTGCTGTCGCGGCAGCTGGCAGGAAGCCGGGGAAAAACGCTCATCATCAACCTACCCGGTCGGCCGGCGTCGATAGATGTATGTCTGGATGCCGTGATACAGGCGATACCTCCCTGTATCCGGTTGCTCGGCGCAGTAACTTTCAGACTGGCTGATACAATTCCTGCAAAATCTGCTACTCAAGGAGAACAACGGTGACACTCTCCCCTGATCTGCGTGCGATTCTTGTGTGCCCCAGGTGCCATGGCGACCTGGATTATCGGACCGAACCGGCAGAGGAACTGATCTGCGGCAAGTGCCGTCTGGCCTATCGTGTGGAAGACGGGATCCCGATCATGCTTCTGGACGAAGCGCGAACATTGAGTGAGGCAACTCCCTGATCGTGGCGCGCGAGTGGTCCCCGGATGTTGTTCTGCCGTCCTTCGACAGCACGACTCTTGAACTCCCGCCTGAGGACGACGGACCACTTGTTGCAACACTTGTGCGACGCAAGGCGGAACAGCCTACGTCGCGTGCAGTGCTATATGTCCATGGCTTTGTGGACTACTTTTTTCAGGAGCATGTAGCTGCTGCCTTTAATGCGCGCGGCTGGAATTTCTATGCTATCGATCTGCACAGATACGGCAGATCGTTGCGTGGTGGCAACAGACCCAACTATTGCCGCGATATTCATGAGTACGACGCCGAGTTGACCCAGGCGATTGATATCATCAGGCATGAGGACGCCAACGAGACGTTCCTGCTTATGGGACACTCGACAGGCGGGCTGATCGCTTCGATGTACGCGAGCAGTGGTGAACGCAGGGAAGAAATTCACGGAGTCATACTCAACAGCCCGTTCTTTGGATTCTTTCTGTCGCGCGCACAGGCGTTGCAGCTGCCAGTGGGTGTGTTGATCGGCAGGGTGCTGCCGTTTCTGCCTTATGGCAATGCACTGTCACCGCGATATGCAGAGAGCCTTCATAAGGAGTACGGTGGTGAATGGGATTTCGATCTCAGCTGGAAGCCGCTGCGTGGTTTCCCTGCGTACTTTGGTTGGCTGACTGCTATCCACCGGGCGCAACGTACTGTGCAAAAGGGGCTCCATATCAAGTGCCCGGTACTGCTGCTGCATTCGTCCGCATCAATGCTCCCGGGGCCTGAGGGCGATGAGCGCAACAGCGATCGCGACATCGTGCTCAACATCGAGCACATGCGTGACACGGCTCCGTTGCTTGGCGACAGCGTGACGGTAAGACGGATTGCTGGCGGGGTTCATGATCTTTATCTGTCGCGTGAAGAGGTGCGCGACAAAGCACTGCAGCAGACATTCGACTGGATATCATCTGTCATCGGTGACAGAGTGGTTACAGTCAGGGAGTTCAGAACATGATGACAAACAACATAGAGTGGGTGGAGTGGGTGCGTCGCCTTATGGAGCGTGAGCTGGGCTGCGTGGAACGCGAGGTACTGGCGTATCCGGACGATGAGTCGCTGTGGAAGGTGGTGCCAGGGATCAGCAACCCAGGCGGTACACTTGCACTGCATCTGTCAGGCAATCTCCGGCATTTCATCGGCGCGCAACTCGGTGCGAGCGGTTACGTGCGCGACAGGGACGCCGAATTCAGCGCACGCGGTGCATCGAGGGCAGAAGTTGCAGCACAGGTTGCCGATGCCCGACGTGCGGTACACAGCGCTCTTGACTCGCTGGACCCTGCACGGTTTTCGGAACGGTTTCCGATTAAAGTCGGCGGCTGCACGATGGACGCCGGCAGCTTCGCCACGCACCTGCTGTCGCACCTCGGCTACCATCTTGGCCAGCTGGATTATCACAGACGTATTGTGACCGGCTCGCCGAAAACAGTGGATGCTGTTTCGATTCCGGAAGTTTTCGGGGGCGCTGAGTCCACGCATGCGTAACCGCGCACTTGTGGCATTTGCAATTTCGGTGATACTGGCGGTGTTTGCGTGGACAATTCTCAGCAACGCCACTGATACCGCGCTTAGCAGGCTCGACAGGATCGATGCTGTGCGTGCGTACTGCGACTCGCTTTACGCCGAGGCGCGCAATGAAGGCGACAGCCTGCGGATCATGGACACGCCGCTCCGGGATACGATCGATGCACGGAGCGACGAAGCAATGAAAACCTGCGGTTCGTTAAAGGGCCCGGGATAACGCTAAGCGCGCAGTAATGGCAGCGGGTGCGTGTCTTACACCCACATCGGGATGTTGTACGACCGTTCACGGCAGACGCGGCTGTACCACCTGGCGGAATCCTTGAGAGTGCGCTTCTGCGTGGCGTAGTCGATATGCACCAGGCCGAAGCGCGGGCGATAACCGGAGGCCCACTCGAAGTTGTCGTAGAGACTCCACGCGTGGTAGGACTTTACATTGGCTCCCTTGGCGATGGCTTCCGCTACGGCTTCCAGATGCGCTCTGTGGTAAGTAATTCGCGCTGAATCACGCACTATGCCATCACTGTCGGGGATATCCTTGAAGGCACACCCGCTTTCGCAGACTTCAACGGGAACTTTGCCGTAGTCGCGCTCAAGGTTCATAAGCACCTGATAGAGCGCGCGCGGCCACACCTCCCACCCGGTTTCCGTGCGTTGGCCATCGTTTCGCCCGAAGGCGTTGTGGATCTGCGTGATTTTCGGTGCACTGCCGCCGCTGTTGTGACCGCCGGACTCGCCGCCGCTGTCGCTGCTGCCGCCGCCACCACCGCTGCTACTACCGCCGTTGCCATGTCCGTTGGTGAAATCCGCGTGTCCGCCTGTTGCGCGCGTGTCTTCGCGGATGCCGAAAAGAAACCATGGCAGATCCGGGCGGTTTTCGCCCGCGCTTACAATCAACCGGTAATAGCAGTTGACGCCAATGAAATCGAGCGGTGAGTGCACGAGATCTTCATCGCCCGGAATCATTTTGAGCGCCTGACCGGCGAGATCGGAAAGAAACTCTTCCGGGTAGTGTCCGGTCATAAGTGGCGCCAGATAAAGCCGGTTGAAGACTGCGTCTGCGTAGGCCGTGGCCTCCAGGTCTTCAGCGGAATCGGTGGCAGGCTCGCATGGTGCCATTGCAAACACAGAGCCGACTTTTGCATTGGGGCGTTCTGCCTTGAAGGCGCGATAGCCTTCCGCGTGCGCCAGTGTTACAACGTGCACCGATCGCAGGTAATCGCGTACGCTGCGCCGGCCGGGTGCGTACCTCCCCAACAGGTAACCGCGCGATGTGAAAATGGACGGCTCGTTGAAAAGCGACCATTCGGTAACGCGGTCGCCGAAGTGACGCGCGATTTCCCTGGCATAATCAACGTAGCGATATGCGGTGTTGCGTTCCGGCCAGCCGCCTTCGTTTTCGAGTTCCTGCGGCAGGTCCCAGTGATAAAGCGTCGGGAAAGGGCGGATGCCGGCTTCCAGCAGAGTGTCGATTATGCGGTCATAGAAAGCGAGCCCTTTCCGGTTGACCGCGCCTTTGCCGGTTGGCTGTATGCGCGGCCAGGCAATGGAGAAGCGATAGCTGGTTACGCCGAGTTCGCGGATGAGGCGGAGGTCCGCATCAACGCGCCGGTAATGGTCGCATGCAACAAGAGCGTTTTCACCGCGCTCAATCGCTCCCGGTATGGTGGCGAAGCGGTCCCAGATGCTTTCACCTCTGCCGTCGGCAGTGGTGGAGCCTTCAATCTGATAAGCCGACGTCGAAACGCCGAAATGAAAGTCTTCAGGAAAAGGAGCAGTGCTCACGACAGAAGATCAAGGGAAGCAGCGGTGAGATATCGCAGACCGAGTTCGAGAGACCGTTCGTCGATATCAAATCGGGGGTGATGATGTGGTTGCATGAAGCCGGCGTCTTCATTGCGGGCACCGATGAACGCAAAAACTCCTGGCGCTTTCTGCTGATATGCTGAGAAATCTTCGCCGCCCATTGATGGGCGCAGATCTGCAAGGATGTCGCCGCCCAATTGTGTTTCGACCACACGCTTCAATCGTTCAGTGAGTTCCGGGTCGTTGACCACAGGTCGGTATCCCCGTTCAAATAAGAATCGGTAGGTGGCGCCGTGTGCCGCTGTGATGCCGGCCACCATCTGTTCCATAAGCTCCGGTATTTTGCGGCGCAGCTGTTCATCGAAAGTGCGCACAGTACCCGACAGGTACGCGGAATCGGGGATGACGTTGAAGGTGGTGCCTGCGATGAATTGCGTAACCGAAAGGACCGCGTTGTCGAGCGGATCGATTGCGCGACTGATTATCTGCTGGAAGCCGGTGACCAGCGACGCAGCGATGGGAATCGGGTCGATGGTTTGCTGCGGGATAGCAGCGTGTCCGCCCCTGCCGATAACCCAGCATTCAAAATTATCCGGCGCTGCCATTGCGCGACCCGGAATAAGACCGACCTGGCCGTACGGGAGCGATGACCAGACGTGAAGTCCGATGACGTTATCGACTCCATCCATGACACCGGCGTTTACCAGCTCTTCTGCTCCGCCCGGCGCCAGTTCCTCGGCGTGCTGAAAGATGAACCGGATGGTGCCTGAGAGGTCGCCTTTGTGCCGGGAAAGAAGAGTAGCCAGAGCGAGCAGGATCGCAGTGTGCGCATCGTGACCACAGGCGTGCATCTTGCCGTCTTCCGTGCTCCGGTACGGGACGTCGTTTTCTTCGGTGATGGGGAGGGCGTCGATATCGGCGCGCACCGCCAGGGTCTTTCCGGGGTTCTTACCGTGCAGCACGCCAAGTACGGAGGTTTCGGTCGGTCTGGTGACGGTAATTCCGGGTATGGCGGAAAGTTTGTCGGCGATCCAGGCCGCGGTCCGGTGTTCGTTGAAGGCGACTTCCGGGTGCATATGCAGGTGGCGTCTCCATTCCACCATCACCGGGAAGAGGGAGGCCGCTTCGGTTAGAAGGGCCGCCGGATCGGGGTCGGGGTCGGGACCAGTCGGATGCGTGCTCATTTTACGGCTTTATCGGAGTTCGTGACGCGGGATGGCGGATAGCGGAACTGCGGTTCAGGCTTCACTGTTCAAAGGTGGCCACTGTCACGCGCCGTTTCCATAGCCCGGAGCCAGCGGCGGTGTCTTGTGTAACCGGGGACGTAGAGGACACGTAGGGATAATTATGACCATAAATCAAGTCGTTTCCACTCAGGGTGGCGCTACTTCGGGTGCAGCGGGCGCACAGGCCGCTGCACCGCAAGTCGCTACAGCGCAGCAGGCTGGTGCGGCGCAGGCGGCTGCAGCTACCCCAGCCGCTACGGCTGCACAGACCGGTGCAACGAATAACGTGCCGGTCAGTTCGCTGCTGTCGCTCGAAGAACTTCTCGGGCGTCCGGTTACGCTCGCCGATGTTCAGCAGATTCGTGTCCGGGCAAATGAACTCAGCACGCAATTACGGTCGGCCAGGGGGCGGCGCGATGAGGTAGTACGGGAACTGAATAGTCCGACGCTGGATCAGTCGGTCCGCGATGGGCTGCAGCAGCGGCTCAAGGTACTCGACGACCGCCTCATAAAGCTTGAAACGGATATCGCCGCCAACTCACAGATGAACGCTGCTATACCACCTGCGCTGTTGGCGGAAGCAAGAAGCATCGAGCGGCCGCCTGATCCGGGGAGTCCGATCCCGGGGCTTCCCCAGGATGCCTTTATAGGGCTCAGTTTTGTTTTCACCATCTTTGTGCTGGCGCCGATAGCGTTCGCGCACGCGCGTCGCATCTGGCGGCGCCCCGTTGCTGTAGAGCCGGGCCCGCATGTGATCGCTGCGAACGAGCGGATGGTCAGGATGGAGCAGGCCATCGATGCAGTGGCCGTAGAAGTCGAACGGATTTCCGAAGGTCAGCGTTTTGTCACGCAGCTGCTGGCGAAGCGGGATGAAGTTAAACCGCTGCCGGTGAGCTCCGGAGGCCACTGACAGGCTATGCCATTTCTGATGTTTGGCGTGTTCTGGGCCGTACTGGTGGGCGGCGCAGTGTTCATCGCTGTCCGTTGGGCACGCGCACTCGATGGTTCGCGCCCACGTGTCCAGGACGAACTGGGCGTTACGAAACGCCTGCAATTGCTGGAAGAGACAATCGAACGGCAGTCGGCCGAGATAGAGCAGTTGAACGAGCAGCAGCGCTTCCTGGAGTCGCTCATCAAGAGCCGACCGGCGCTTCCGGAAGAGTCCGGCCGTGTGAATAACGACCGGACAGCTCCGGGTGCGTAGCAGCAATCAGTTGGGGTTTTTCATCACCAGGTTTTCGATGAAGAACTCCATCATGCGATCGCTGTTAAGTCCTGCATGACCGACGTCGGGGCCCACCTGGACCTCAAAGCTCTTGCCGGCGCGCTGCAGTGCAGCAATGAGCTGCATTGAATTCGACGGGTGCACGTTGTTGTCAGCGGTTCCGTAGAAGAGCATCAGCCGCCCCTTGAGATTGGCAGCGTACGGCATCGCAGAGCCGGTGTCGTAGCCTTCCTTGTTCTCCTGCGGGATCCACATGTAACGTTCGGTATAGATGGTGTCATAGTGACGCCAGTCGGTAACCGAACTGGATGCGCTCGCGGCCTGGAAAACTTCCGGGTGACGCAGAATTGCCATCGCTGAAGCGTAGCCACCGTAAGACGTACCGTAGATACCAACGCGGTTCCGGTCTATATACGGACGATCATAGAGGGACTTCACACCTGCGGCCTGATCGTCGATCTCTACGGTGCCGAGTTTCATGTAAATGGCGTCAAGAAACTTCTTGCCGCGTCCGGCCGCGCTGCGTGAATCCAGCTGCAACACGATGAAACCGTATTCGGTGAGTGCGTTGGGTGTGGTAAATGTTTCGCGTGCGCCGTTGGTTGCAGGGCCGCCATATACGCTGACAAGCACAGGATACTTGCGTGTCGGATCGAAGTTGGAAGGCTTGTGCAGCATACCATGCAACTCAGTGACGCCATCGGCTGCCTTGTAGGTGAAGAGTTCGACTTTGTTGAGTCCGAGCTGTTCGAAGGCACTCAGGTCGCTTGTTGCGATCTCGGCGACTGCTTTGCCGTTGGCGTCCATCAGACGGGAGACGGGCGGTGAGTTGTGCGTCTGAGCCACGTCAACGAACCAGCGACCGTCGGGTGATACGGAGACGGTGTGCAAGAAGGCCGGATCGGTGAGCCTGCGATCGTTCTTTCCGTCAAGCGACACGCGATGAAGCTGCAGCTTCATGTGATTGTCACCGGTGCGCGCCATGTAGTAAAGCGTATTGCGCGCTTCGTCGACGCGTACGATGCTGGCAACGTCTGCCTGGTGATTCGTGAGTGTGGCAATGAGCTTGCCGGTCAGATCGTAGAGATAGTAGTTGCGGAAGCCGTTACGCTCCGAGCTCCAGATGAAGCGTTTGTTGTCGGCGAGATACTGAATCGTGGGACGGTTGTCCGTCCAGCTTGCCGGCCACTCTTCGCGAACAATTACGCGGCATTTGCCGGTGGCAGGCGAGCAGGCAGTGAACTCCATGACGTTCTGCCTGCGGTTACTGCGATTGAAAAGGATCTCGGTGCCATCGGGGCTCCAGCCCACGCGGTACACGTAGTGACCGACGACATCGTTAGTGAACTGCTTGCCATCGCGGACGTCGATTTTAGTGGTGCGCTGGCTTTCAACGTCGTACACGTACAGATCTACGATCGGGTTATCGGACCCCGCTTTGGGGTAGGCTTCGATATCCAGTGCAGCCTGGACTTTGGTCTGGTCCATTGCCAGGTAGTAGTCTGTTACGGGCTTTTCATCGAAGCGGTAGTAGGCAAGACGTTTGCCATCGGGAGACCACCACATGGCGGTGTTCTGTGCCAGCTCTTCGCCGTAGACCCATGATGCAGTGCCGTACTTGATGCGGTCGGCTTCGCTGCCGTCTGTTGTGAGAGCGCGCTCGTTACCACCGGTGGGGTCGGAGATGTAGAGATTGCGGTCCCGGTAGAAGGCGCGGTGGAGACTGTCGGGGGCAATGGCTGTAGTGCTTTGCCGACCGCGTGCGACGCCACCGCCGCCGCCTCGTCCACCAAAGCCCTGCCCTTGCTGTGGCGCGCCGATTTCTTCGGCTTTCTTCGATGCGACGTTGTAGCGGTATCGTTTACCGTTGTGTGTGTACTCGAAGGTACGGCTGTCGGCAGCCCATGCGGCAGTGACAGCGCCGGTTCGGACCGACTGCGGGATCTGACGCGCCACCTTCTGGTACTGCTCGTAGCCAGGCATCGACTTGAGTCGATCCTGAGCGACGAGGGTTGACGCGGTGACAGTCAGCGTAGCGACAAGTGCAGCAGCGATTGCTCCGGCTGCAGCAGATGGGGACGAGCGGAACTTCATCGGGCACCCTCCAGGGTGGTGATGGAAACCAACAGCGCGGGCAGAGCAGCCAGCGTCGGTGTAAACTGCCGATTTAGAGCGGCCGCAGGAAGTGTCTGGTTTGAGAGCACGTTCCGTGTAGAAATATGAGGGATGGTGTGGTTAGGATGTTTTTATGGGAAATGGACGGGTTGATGAAGCGGGTGGTAAAGTGAGCGGCAACTCATGCGGTGAAGTGCGGGTTGATATGAGCGTTGACGTGAGCCGTGACGCGGACCCGCGCTGGGAGGCGTTGCTTAAGCGCGACCGCGCGTGGGATGGCGCGTTTGTGTTTGGTGTGACGTCAACCGGGATTTACTGCCGCCCGTCGTGTCCGGCGAAGCGTGCGCGCCGCGACCGGATCCGTTTTTTCGCGAGTCCGGCTGAGGCGCGGGATAATGGCTTCAGGAGCTGCAAGCGCTGCCATCCGGACAGCGCCGGTGCGGGTGCGGGTGCGGAGTCGCTGGTGGCGCGTGTTCTGCCGCTGCTCGAGGCTGGCGCCGGCAGTAGCGGTGGTGGCAGTGGCAGTGGCAGCACCGCGGCTCCGTCGCTTGGCGAGCTGGCACTGGCTGTCGGTGTGAGCAAGTCGCATCTGCAGCGGAAGTTCACAGAAGTGATGGGTGTATCACCCAGACAGTACGCTGAGTATGTGAAGTCAGGGCGGCTTGCGGCTGCGTTAAGGAGTGGTGCCACGGCTGGTCGCGCAGCGATGGACGCGGGTTTCAATTCACTGTCGCGCGCGCAGGCGGTTTCAGAGTCGCACATGGGGATGTCACCGGGCGCAGTTAAAAGGGGAGGGCGTGGAGTGAGAGTCAGGTATGTTGTGGAGCCATGCTCGCTGGGGATGGTACTGGTCGCGCTAACTGAGAAGGGCGTCTGCCGGATCATACTCGGCGACAGTGCCGACGAAGTGGAGAAACTGTTCTTAAGCGAGTACCCCGACGCAGAGCGGGGTGAGGTGGAAGGTGCAATGCGCGATGTGGTGCGTTCGGCTGTAGCCGTGGCTGCAGGTGACACCAGGGTGCATGCGAGTGAAATCCCATTGGACCTGCATGGGACTGCGTTTCAGTTGCGCGTCTGGCGTGCATTGCAGCGGGTGCCGCGTGGAGAAACGGTTACGTACAAGGAGCTGGCTGCGGCTGCGGGGAATGAGCGGGCCGTGCGTGCAGCGGGTAGCGCTTGTGGTGCGAATCCGGTGGCTCTGTTGGTGCCCTGCCATCGGGCACTCCGGAGTGATGGCGCGCTGGGCGGTTATCGCTGGGGGCTTGAGCGAAAGGCGCAATTGCTGGCGAAGGAAGCGCGGCAGGAGTAGCGGCGGGAGTAGCGGCGGGAGTAGCGACAGGAGTAGCGACAGAGGCGGTGTTATGAGGGCTGCATGACGGTGGATGATGGTGCGATTTGATCCTCCGGTTGGGTTTTGTGCGCGTAAACGCTGAAACCATAGACCGGGGTGCAGATGCTAAAATTTCCGTCAGTCATTAAGACCATTTCCCATTTGAGTGTATTGCTGCTGTTACTTGCAGCATCCTGCAAATCCGGTGACCCGTCCGGTCCGGACAATGGTGGCGGTGGCGGTGGCAATCCTCCTCCGCCCGCGGTTGGAAGTGTAACGCTCGATCAGACTCAGCTTTCCCTGTCGCCTGGTGCGAGTGCACAACTCACAGCGACAGTGCGTGCAACGACCGGAGTGGTTCTCACCGACCGTGCAGTCAGTTGGACGTCTTCTCCATCGTCTGTGGCATCTGTAAACAGTCAGGGTCGCGTAACGGCAGTTGCTCCGGGGAGCGCAACGATTACTGCGACAAGCGAAGGGAAGACTGCCCAGGCTGTGGTCACAGTTGCTCCGGAAGCGGTTGCAAGTGTGGAGCTGACAGTTCCCGCATCGACGCTCGAAGTCGGCGCGACAACAACGATCACTGCTGTAACAAAGTCCGCGGGTGGAGCAGTGCTGTCGGATCGGACGGTGACATGGAGCAGCTCGTCTGCGGAAACAGCGACAGTAGCCAATGGAGTTGTTACAGCAGTCGCGCCCGGTGAAGCAACTATTACAGCAACGAGCGAAGGGAAGAGTGCGAGCACGACGATAACCATTGTGCCGAAGCCGGTGGCAACGGTGGTGCTTTCAGTGGCGAGCGTGAGTCTGACGGTTGGTGAAAGTGCGGCTCTTACAGCTGAGACGAAAGCAGCGGATGGCAGTGTGCTGGAAGGGCGTGATATCGCGTGGGCGACGGACGATGCATCCATTGCGACGGTAAGCGCTGACGGTGTGGTGACTGCAGTAGCAGAGGGGAGCACGTCTGTTACTGCAATCAGCGAAGGAGTGAGTACGACGGCGCCGGTGACAGTTGCCAGGCGACCTGTTGCGACGATTGAGCTGACTGCGAGCTCGGACCGGATGCTGGCAGGTGGCACTGTGACCGTTACTGCAGTGACGCGTGCAGCCAATGGCGAGCTGCTGACTGGTCGTGAGGTAATCTGGAGCAGTGATGCACCGGCTGTTGCGACAGTTACGGGCGGTGTTGTATCGGGAGTCGCTGTTGGAAGCGCAACGATAAGTGCGGCGAGTGAGGGTGTTACGGCAGGCATTGTGGTTCAGGTGATGCCAAAGCCTGATGTGTCAGATGGTGTTTATCAGATATCAGTCGGTGCATGGAATGTCTGCGTTGTAACGTACGGCAATACGTACTGCCTTGGCCGCGGAGTTCTTGGAAGTCTGGGGAATGGTACAACTGTTGAGAAATCGGCGATTCCGAGGGTGGTTACAGGCGGTACGAACTTCGCGTCGCTGGCCGGTGGCTGGAACTATTCGTGTGCGATTGCGCATGACAAGATGGCCTGGTGCTGGGGTTGGGGAAGCCTTGGAGCGCTGGGTTATGGAGGCCAGGCGAATAAACTGGAGCCCGAACAGGTCCTTACCAGCCAGCTGTTCCGGCAAGTCAGTGCATCCGGGCTTGAGCGTCTCACCTGTGGAATCACAACAAGCAACCGGGCGTACTGCTGGGGCAATAACGCCTCCGGCGGACTTGGCGCAAACAGCGGTGCCGGTTCGTCATCCATTCCGGTGCCGGTGTCCGGCGCGCGCGAATATGTACATGTGTCTGTCGGTGCAACTCATGCCTGCGCTCTTGAACCCGATGGCACACCCTGGTGCTGGGGAAGTAATTCGCAGGGTGAGCTGGGTGACGGATTTACAGCGCCCAAGGGTGTGCCAGTGCGTGTAAAGGACGAACACCACTTCGTGGAGATTGCCGCCGGTTATTGGTCCACCTGTGCCCTGGATCAGCTTGGCGAGGCCTGGTGCTGGGGCGGGAATGGAAATGGTCAGCTGGGTACCGGGACATTGGAGTCATCGTCCGAACCGGTGCAGGTGTTGGGCGGTCATAAGTTCAAGTCGATAACGCTGGGCGGCGGCACCGGTGCGTGCGCACTCAAGGCGGATGGCAGTGCGTGGTGCTGGGGCGATGGCAGCGCCGGGCGCAACGGTAACGGTTCCGACGAAAACCAGGTGACGCCGGTCCAGGTGACTGGGGGGCATGTGTTTACCCAGTTGGTATCAGGACCATATACGGTATGTGGTCTGACCGCCGACGGCCTTTATTGCTGGGGCTCGAATGGCTACGGCCAGCTTGGGACGGGTGCAGCTGCGTCGTGGAGCAACGTGCCTGTAAGGGTGCAGTTTCCGGCGTGAGGTGGTTGGCCAGAGGCTGGAGCGGGCGGGTGTCGGAGGCTGTGGCGCGAGGAGCGATATCGCAACACAGCCCGGAGGGCAGCAGCCGCGTGACATAATCCGGGGAGGCTTTGCGCGTACCCAGTTACGGCTTTTTCCGAAGACAGAATCCGGACTCCGGTATCTGGGGGCATTCTGCAGGGCGGTGGTTGCAGTGGCCTGATAATCCTTGTTGGCAGAAAGCTGTGCTTTGTAACCACAAACCAGCCTCTACCCGGAGCCACCATGTCCGCCAGAATATTTCCGTTGTTTGTGTTATTTGCCCTTGTTGCCTGCAGTTCGGGGGATCCGGCCGGTCCGGGTGATGACGGTGGCGGCGGTTCGCCCGGTGGGGTCACGGTCGGGAGTGTAACACTGGACCAGACGGTGCTTGCGCTCAGTCCTGGCGGGAGTGCGCAGCTGTCGGCTACGGTGCGGGCCACGACGGGCGTGGTGCTGACAGACCGGACAGTCACATGGTCGTCATCGGCCGCAAGTGTCGCCACTGTGACGCAACAGGGTCGGGTCACTGCCGAGACACCTGGGAGTGCTACCATCACTGCTACAAGCGATGGGAAGAGTACCACGGCTACCGTCGTGGTAGCATCTGAAGCTGTTCAGAGCATTGAGCTCACCATCCCCAACGCCTCGATCCAGGTCGGTGCCACTGCCACCATTACCGCCACCATCAAGTCTGCGAGCGGCGGAGTCCTCACCGGGCGCACCATCGCATGGTCCTCCTCAGCGCCGGATATCGCAACCATTGCCAACGGAACCATAACCGGTGTTGCAGTTGGCGAGGCCACCATCACCGCTTCAAGTGAAGGGAAAAGCGCCACAGCGGTCGTCACCGTAGTACCGGTACCGGTGGCATCGGTTTCCATCACGCCAGCGAGCCTCACCATGGAGCTCCGCAAAACCGGGACCCTCACGGCGACCACCAAAGCCGCCGATAGCAGCACACTGACCGGGCGCACTGTGACATGGGAAAGTGCAGACGCTGCGATAGCCACCGTAACCGCAGCGGGCGTCGTTACAGGCGTTGCAGTAGGCGCAACTCAGGTAACCGCTTCAAGCGAAGGTAAAAGCGCCTCGGTCACCGTTACCATCACACCAATACCAGTTGCGACAATTGAACTCACTCCGGCGACCGGCAGCATATTGGTGGATGCCACCCTGAGCATTACTGCCGTAACCAAAGCAGCAAGCGGCGAAGTGCTCACCGGCCGCGACATCAACTGGGCCAGCGATGACCCCACCGTTGCCACGGTCGCACTTGGCGTAGTAACCGGCGTCAGTGCCGGAAGTACCGCGATACGCGCTTCAAGTGAAGGGGCAGCGGCGAGTGCCACCGTTGTCGTGAAGCCAAAAGTTTCCGTGTCCGACGGCAACCGCCGACTGGCCGTTGGGTCGTGGAATGTATGCGGGATCGTGTATGGCTATACCTGGTGCTGGGGGGCTGGCGAGTTTGGCAGTCTGGGGAATGGAAGCGTCATCCATGGCACACCGGCACCCCAGATTGTCGGCAGTGGGATGGCCTTCACGTCTATAGCCGGAGGCAACACCTATTCCTGTGCTCTCAAAGAGAACGGTGAGGCCTGGTGCTGGGGATGGGGTGCACTCGGCATCCTTGGCAATGGAAGTGATGTCAACAAGGCGACGCCGGACAGGGTGCTTACAGATATACGGTTCAGGCAGATCAGTGCTTCCGGCCTTGAGCGGCTTACCTGTGCAATAGCACTGGATTACAGTGCCTGGTGCTGGGGGAGCAATGCCGGAGGCGGGCTTGGTGCCAATACGGCTGCGGCTGCGTCGTATGTCCCGACAGCAGTGTCAGGAGGGCACAGCTATATGCACGTATCCGTGGGTGCCAATCATGCATGCGCACTTACGCTGGAAGGAGTCGCGTGGTGCTGGGGGAGCAATACGAAGGGGCAACTTGGGACGGGGAATACTGAATCACGGAACGCTCCTGTGAAAGTCACGGGTGATCACAGATTCACAGAGATCGCTTCGGGATACACCTCTACATGCGCCATTGATGAGGAAGGGGCTGCCTGGTGCTGGGGGAGTAACAACCTTGGAGAACTTGGCACAGGCGCACTTGCAGCGAGCAATGTGCCTGTTCCCGTTGCAGGTGGACATCGGTTCAGATCGATAACCGCGGGCGGTGGCAACGGGGTCTGTGCACTCGGGGACGACGGAGCCGCGTGGTGCTGGGGAAGCGGAACCAGCGGAAGAAACGGGAACGGATCCTATGCGAATCAGCTGCAGCCGGTTGCAGTAATGGGTGGGCACACTTTCGAACAGCTCGTATCCGGGCCCTACAACGTATGCGGTTTGGTCACCGAAGAGATCTATTGCTGGGGAAACAACTCAGTCGGGCAACTGGGCGCAAATGCGCCAGCCGGTGTGAGCAATGTGCCGCACTGGGTGGCTTTCGCGATGTAGGGCAGTGGGTAAAACATGGGACAAAGTACGTCTGGTATCGCCCGCGACGATCCAACTGGTGCAGGCGTTTCTGCGCGACGGGCTAATCACCGACATGGTGATCACGACAGTCGCTGTACTGATCGGATCAGGGCGGCCGTTATTCGGAGCCGTGCCCCACGATATCGAGCTGAAACCTGAGTCAAGCCGTAGCTTTCTCTCTGGGCTTGTATGGTCCGCCTGGAGGGTTGTGCGCCAGCCGGGCTGAGGCAGGCGGGCCAGGATCAGGGAGACGGAGGGAGATGCAGGTAAGGATGTGTGTACGGGTTGCATCACTGATACTGATGCTCATGGTGCCACTGTGCGAGAGTATTGCACAGGTGGGCGTGCCGTCGCTGGCATTTCTCAGGGAGCGCGTGCGCGCAGAGATCGATTTGCAGCGTGAAGCCTGGCAGGAGCTTGAGCGCACCGGCCACGAGCCGTTTGACATGCGCTACCAGGGATCCGAGCCGAATGATGGTCGCGCCTCACGCGCTGGCTGTGCTGCAGTACACTTCTACCGCAACATGCGGGATTTGGATCAGGGGCGTGATTACGTCCGTCCAACGAGAATTCAAGGGAGCCTGCCAAGAATTGCAGTATGTCCGTGGTGGATTCCACCACGCGTGAGCGGAAAGGCCGGGCGTACGCACGAGTACGTGGGCTATAACCCGACACCTTCCGAGCTTCATCCGTTCAGTGATTCACTGATTGATCAACTTGAAAGTGCGTCATTGGAGACCACTGATGATATCTGGCCGGTATCGCAGTTGATCCGGGTGCTTACAGAGAATGGCAACTTTGACAGAGCGCGGCTTGCTCTGGACAACTGTAAAGTTGATGAAGGGTGGTGCGCTATGCTACGATTGCACGTGGAGCAGGAGAGTGGCGACTATCGATCTGCTGACTCCATTGCACGAATCATCGTGCGCGATATTTCGGGTTCAGAGCGGCGCTCACTACTTAACCCATCAGCACTGTTACACCCTGATGAAGCTCTTGAATACATTGGTATACAAGGTGATTCAACTCTTGACTTGCTCAATTCAAATGTGTGGTGGCTTGCAAAACCATTCTTCGGTGATAGTGCAAACGCCAGGAGAAGTGAGCACCTGTCACGCATTGTACGGAATACGCTTGCGCAGCAGCTCGACATGGATGTCTTTTACCATACAAGCATGGAGATGGGTGGTGAGGTAGTGCAGCTCATGCGACAGAAGTATGGCTGGACTACGCACCAGGCATGGTATGGACGCTGGGAAGAAGAGCGTGTCCTGGCGATCTTCAAAGTCATACCTCCCCCTCCCTTTTCGGCACCGGAGTACTCATGGCCCAGATCGGCGACCCTACCCACACTCCGCGCGGCGCGTGACCCACTTTCGGTGACCGACAGTGCCTATCATCTCTATCCTCCCGCCGGGGTATCCTACTTTCAGTGGTGGCCTCCTGAATTCTTCCGGCATAAGGATGGACTGATCCTGCCATTCAGCTCTGTGCAGAAGGTACTGTTACGCCGCGACAGTTCAGTGCATGTAATAGTCGCTACTAATCTTACCGGTGGTTCACAGCCAACTCTTGTTGACAGCATAGGCGATGCACCAGTCCGGGGCGAACTCTGGTTTTCACCAGAACCGGACTCAGCCATGATGCTTTCAACCACAATGTCGCGCAGTGGAGAGCGACTGGTGCTTAACGGTGATGTACTCTCGCCAGGCATAGTAAGCGCTGAATACCGGGTAAATGCCGATGGGCTGGCAGGCGGTCGCTCACGCTTCGGAATCAAGGCGGTGCAACCGCTCAACGCACTGGGACCAGATCGGTGCGACATATCGGCGCCAATGCTGGTTGCTCCGGAATCGCTGAGCGATAATTCACTCGTGAACCTGGACAAGGCGCTTCTGGGGAGCCTTACGTTCCATCGCCCGAAGCAACTCGGTGTCGTATGGGAGAGCTATGGCATTGAGTCTGATGACTCAACGACTGTGACATTACACGTGTACCGTGACGTAGAACCAGGTCTTCTCATGCGTGCAGCCATGTCTCTCGGCGTGTCTCAGGACCCGAGCACCGACATAGCGATACAATGGACAGAATCGGGCACATCTCGTGGCTTCCAGGTAAAGAGTGCTGTGCGCACAGTGACGCAGCGGCAACTGGCAGTCAACGTTCAGAGCCTCAAGGCCGGTGAATACCAGCTCGCCATAACGATGCAGAACGCAAGGTGTGGCGAGGTGACGAGCCAGCAAACCA
The DNA here is from genome assembly GCA_964506655.1 of uncultured Gemmatimonadaceae bacterium. GTDB lineage: Bacteria > Gemmatimonadota > Gemmatimonadetes > Gemmatimonadales > Gemmatimonadaceae > Gemmatimonas. The sequence goes on along the minus strand of CAZDMG010000041.1, from coordinate 169 downwards.
TCTCAATCGGCAGGTAGAGAATACCAATACCAAAGAGCAGAGCGGAAGGGCAAGCTTGGCATTTCACCCCTTTGCCAGGTACGGGCTCGGGCGGGTCGACAGACCCAATCTATGGATTTCAGGGATTTTGCTCTAGTGCTATTGCGGAAATTATGTCAGGCGGGATATT
>CAZDMG010000040.1:0-19694 GCA_964506655.1 uncultured Gemmatimonadaceae bacterium | reverse complement strand
GTCGGACACACTGTTGGTACCCCGGTTTACATGTCACCGGAGCAACTCCGGGGTGAAGAAGTCGATGGGCGTGCTGACATTTACGCAGTTGGCGGGATGCTCTATGAGATGGTTACCGGCTCGGTAACATTTGAGGGAGAGAGCGACTACGATCTGATGATGAAGCAGCTGAACGAACCGCCACCGCGTGCGTGCGCAGTTGTTCCGGAGCTGCCGACAGCACTTGACGATGCAATCCAGAAGTCGTTGGCCAAGCGCAAAGAGGATCGTTTCAACAGTGCGGCCGCGATGCTGGCGACGCTGAATGCAGTGCTGTTTGGCAGTGATGATGCGGCTGTTGCACGAGCCAGGAAGCCTGAACCAACAGGTGTTAAGGCCACGCGTGTAATTGCCTCTGATGACAGCGCGGAAAGAGTACCGTCTGCTGCTTCGTCTGCTGCTTCGTCTGCTGTCTCGGCCGGTAAAACGTCAGCATTGAGCGCGCTCCTTGCGGGCCTTCAGGGATCCGACGCGCCGCTCCATCGTGACTGGCGGGCGTGGGTAGCGGGGGCAAGTGTTCTGGCGGCAGTGTGGATGCTGGTGCCACGCAGCGATGGTGCAAGTACCGACCCAGGGCGTGATCTGTCGCAGTCGGCGATGACGGACAGCGGTGCTGCTACGGTTGCCGCGTTGTCTGCCAGCGACCCGCGTGAAGCAGGGAAGGGGACAGCAGTGGTTGCTGGAGCTGGTACTCCTGAGGGGTTGATGCAGGGCGCACCTCTGGCACCGCCGTCTCTTCCAACAAACGTAGCCGTAGCAGACGATGACGCAGCAGAGCCACCGGTACAGAGCACTCAGCGTCCGCCTGCTTCTACTGCTACATCCGGCTCAGCCAGCCGTACACCTGCTACTACGCAGGCGCGGCCTCCAGGATCGGCTACTTCGTCCACCACAACCACACGGACGCCACCGACTTCCAATACGCCACCGGTACGCCAGGGAGTGAGCGGAGGAGGGGGCGCGGCAACAACCGGTTCTGGTACTGCCGCTACCTCAGGTAATGCGGCTGCTGCATCATCTGGTTCTGCCACTGGTACTTCAACAGGTGCAGCTGCTGTCCCCAATCAGGCGGCCGCACAGGTGGCTGTGGAGCAGTTTCTGGGGCTTCTCAAGGCCCGTAATGCGGATGCATTTGCAGCCGCTCTCACGTCCTCGCTCCTGAGCGACACTTTTCTGGCAGCAATCAGGGAAGGGCGGGTCAGCGCCGCGGTTCCAACCAATATTTCACTGGGAGAGAATGGCGCGGTCTCATTCAGCACAACACTCAGCTGGCGTACCGCGTTTGGCGCCAACAGGCGCGGAACGATGCGCGTTTCCGGATCTGTTGTGTCAAGTGGTGGTACATGGCGCCTCACACGTGCCAGATTACTGGAGGTCCCTGAGGTCAGATAAACGGGAGTTCGCCTGTCCTGACCTGAAACTCCTTACCATCAACCTGACCTGCCATGCGTTACCTGACGTTGGTACTGGCCGGCTCGCTGCTCCTGAGCACTGAACTGCTGGTAGCACAGTCGAACCTGCCACTGCCTGAGCGCGCAGTACGCCGCGACATACCGATAACCAACTCGATTCGCCGCGCGCTGGAACTCGGCACACGGGATTCCACCGGCCGTCCTGGGAAGAACTACTGGAACATCCGTACCGACTATGCCATTGATGCGGTGCTCGATGTCAACACATCGCGACTGACCGGGAAAGCGACAATCACGCTGCACAACAACAGCAACGATGCGCTCACCAACATCGCACTCAAGCTCAACATGAATCATTTCATTGAGAGCAATCCGCGTGCGGCGCCATGGGTACTTGCGGAATCAACCGACGGGATGGTTATCACCCGTCTGACGGTCAACGGTGCTGTTGCAAACACATCGCCGACACCGGCGCAGATGCGTGAAGCGCAGCAGGGTGCTGCGTCAGTTCCACTTTTGACCAACGGCAACTCGACACGTGCGAACATCGTACTCCCGACCCCGATTGCTGCCAGGAGCAAGGCAACGCTCGAAATAGAGTGGAATCACAAGATTCCGGGCGGGCCAGGGAGTGGTCACCGCATGACGCAGAGATGGGCCGACTCCCTGTATCAGCCAACTCAGTGGTTCCCGCGGGTTGCGATGTACGACGATCTTGCCGGCTGGGATCCGGAGTTTTATCTCGGGCCGTCTGAGTTCTACAATCCGTTTGGCAGCTACGACGTAAAGATCGACGTGCCGGCCGGGTGGATCGTGAGCGGAACCGGCGTGCTTCAGAATCCCGAACAGGTTTTAACCGCCGAGGCGCGCTCGCGCCTGCAGAAGGTGACCAGTTCCACCGGAGTCACAACCATAGTTGGGCCGGATGAGATCGGCCCGGGGAAAGCAACTGCTACCGGGAATGCGAACGGCCGTCTGGTGTGGCACTTCCGCGCCGACACCGTAAATGATTTCGCCTGGGCTACTGCGCGCAAGTTTGTCTGGACTGCAACGAGTGCGAATATCCCGGAGAAGGGACCGGTGCCGATACATATGCTGTATCTCCCGGGGCGCGCCAATCTGTTTGCGCGCGCACCGGATATCATGCGGCACGCACTGGAATTCTATTCGAAGCTCTGGTTCCCGTATGAGTTCCCGCAGATGACCATGCAGGATGGCCCCAGTGCGGGTATGGAGTATCCGATGGTAGTGAACTCGAACGCCGGTGCCGCCGACCACGAAGCTGGACATATGTGGTGGCCGATGGTCGTCGGTACGAACGAGACTCAACGCGCGTGGATGGATGAAGGGCTCAATCAGTATATGAACCTTTTGTCTGCGGCTGATGCTGCTGGTCGTCCGGTGGTTCTGGACGGGCTTGGGCAGAGTTACGGTTTGCGCAGCGGTGACGATCTGGAGCCGCCGATGATGTGGAACACAAACTACGACGGCCCCGCGTCTTACAGTTACACTACCTACCGGAAAGCACCACTGATGCTTTCATCCCTGGGAGGAGTAGTGGGCGACAGTGCTGTGCAGCGTGGCATTCGTGAATGGGGGCGCGCGTGGAAGTACAAGCATCCGTCGCCATGGGATTTCATGTTCTTTATGAACAACACTCTCAAGCAGGATCTGGGGTGGTTCTGGTATTACTGGCTGTTCACCACTGAAAGTGTTGACGGAAGGATCGACAGAGTCACGCCGCGCGCTGATGGTGCAACCGTTATTGTGAAGCAGGATGGACAGATGCCGTCGCCTGTCATTCTTGAGGTTAAGTTCGCTGCCTCAGGACCACCGATCCGCCGTATGGCGAACATGGTAATGACAGACAGTGTAACTGCAATCGTAACCTGGCCGGTGGATGTCTGGTTCAGTGGTAGCCGTACTTTTACAGCCGACCTTGCAACAGGGCGCGCGATAGAGCGGGTTACACTGGATCCGCACAAGCGCTTCCCGGATCGCAAGCCGGATGACAACGTCTGGAGCGCACCAGGGCGATGACAACCGGACGTTGATGTTGCCAGCAGCTGTACGGGCCTGCAACAGCGACGGGAAATAAAAAGAACACGGTATGGCAGACATACCGTGTTCTTTTTTATTCAACTGTTGCTCAGCGATTATTCATTGACGTTGGGCTGCTACTGTACGCACCGTGCGTCCGGTCCGGGCGCTGCCCTGTCGAGCACCGGCCTGCTGCTCAGATTCGCAACGGTGTTCGTGAAATCAGATATGAAGCGCACCACGCGCAGGTAGTGCGGATAATCGATGTACTGTGGCTCGTCTGTTATCATGTGGTAATCCGGATGGCCGCCGGTGGAGAAGAACACAGTCGGGATGCCATATCTGGCATAGTTCCAGTGATCTGAACGGCAGTAGTACTGCTGCGGATGCCCAGGGGCGTCGTAGCTGTAGTCGAGTCGGAACCGGTGTGCCGGTTTTTCGTTCACCGTCTCGACCAGATCGCCGTACTGCTTTGACAGGCGGCGTGAGCCGAGGAGCTGGAGGTAGTCATCGCCACCCCCTTCGATATCGCTTGCAGAGCCGCGTCCGATCATATCGATGTTAATGCTCGCTACAAGCGATTCGCGTGGTACCGTCGGATGGTCCGTGAAGTACTCCGATCCCCAGAGGCCGAGTTCTTCAGAAGTTTGCCAGATGAATAGTATCGACCGCCGTGGCTTGCTGGGCGAACCAGCCATGTATTCTGCGATTTCAAGAACACCCATTGAGCCTGAGCCATCGTCGTCGGCGCCGTTGTAGATAGAGTCACGACGTGGAGGGCGAATGCGGGCAACGCTGTCGCGTGCAGCCTGAAGAACAACCAACTGTGCTTCGGTGAGTTTCGCTGCCGGGTTGTCTGCACCACCCTTGCGGTAGAGCCGGTTTGCAAGAAGCAGTGAATCATGATCGAAGGCGGTTACATCAGTGCCTACGTGGTCCGAGTGTGCGCCGACCACTACGTATTCGTTGCGAAGCTGCGGGTCACTGCCGCGCAGAATACCGATAACGTTGCGTGCCGGATACTTCATTGGAAGATCTGCGAATACAACCTTGCCACCGATGGTCTTTCCGGCAGTTCCGGGGCTCATCCCTTCAAGCTTCCCACCCATCAGCTTCTCAGCCATCGCGGACGTCATGTAGAGGAACGTCGGCGGTACAGCGTCCGGTACAGGCGAGGGTTTCGCGTTGTACTGCATCTGCATCTGCCGCAGCTGCGAAAGGATCTCAGCATTCAGGAGATCCATCGAAACGATGACAATTCCGACTGCACCCTGGAACCTGGTGTTGAATTGCGCCGGATTGACCAGTGGTGCAATGGAGTTGCGTATGACAACAACCTTTCCTGCTGCATCCCCGGCTTCAATCATCGAGGGGATGGCGCTCAGGTCACCGCCATACACGACAGGCTTGCCATCGATATCCAGTGTCGGACCTTTCTGGTCCCATGGCATGTAGTCGACAAAGGCACTGTATTCAGTGCCGTCCACTGTCAGTGTGGTGGTTGTTGTCGTGCGGTTGATGACCGGAACGTTCTGGAAATACGTGCCATTGTCTCCGGCCGGTTCAAGTCCGATGCGCTGGAGTTCACGTGCGATGTATTCCGTGGCTTTGAAATGTCCTTCAGAACCGGTTGCTCTTCCACCCATTGAGTCATCAGCATAGATGAAAAGCCTGGTTCGCAGATCGCCTATGCTGATTTCAGTTGATGTTCCGGTTCCGTTCCGGGATGCCGGTGTGTTGGTATGCACCGTGGAACTCGTGGCGCTCGCACATCCACCAAGCGCGAGCGTGAGCAGGGCAAGGCGAAGATTCATGTTCGGGATCCTGATTTGTATTGGGGGCACAGGGTCGAGGTCGTAAAGCGACAGCACGAACATTAACCCCGGAACCTGAAAATCAGTACAACGGCGGACGAGCGGTACACGGTTGACATCCGCATTCCGGATGTCAGGGTGACCTATTGTGCTGCTGTCCGGGAGAGGGAGTTTATAAGCGCCCTTGCTGACGAGCGGATATCCGGATCTTCGTCATCCAGCAGTGCACGCAAAACGGGGAGTGCAGCCGGGCCACGTGCTGTCATCAACGCCTCGGCGGCCGCGATCCTGAATGTTCCCGTACTCTGCTGGTGCCCCGACGGCGCACACACCCGGATCAGCTTCTGTACGGCATCCGGAGTGCGCACGCGTCCCATCGTGTAGAGGATGTCAATCTGTACCTCCGGGTCGTTTTCGGCATCCAGTGCGCGCACCAGTGCTCCGGATGCAACCCGTCCGGTTTCATTCACGAAACCGCGGAGTGCACGTCGTCTGACTTCAGCGGACGGATCGCCAAGTGCTTCCTGCAGCGCTGCGCGTGCGGCCGGTGTTGAAAGCTGCGAGAGTGCAGAACTGGCTGCGATGCGGACCCGTTCATCCTTGTGTGCAAGAAGCGCTGCCAGTTCACCGTCGGCCTCCGATGCGCGCATCTCGCCGAGCAACAGGGCAGCGTTGCGGACAACATACCACTGCGGATGACGGAGCAGGTCTATGAGCAGCGGTATCCCAGCTTGCAATTCAAGAACTGTGTCGTAGAACGCACGTCGTCGGCAGATGGTGTCAGAGGACATCAGCAGCGAAATGGCAGTGCTTGCACCTGCCACACCGGCGCGCTTGAGAAGGGCGATAAGGGCTGGGCGATCGTCACCCGCCTCCGGTACAGAAAATGCCGCCATACGCAGTGCGGGCCCTTCAAGTACCTCATTGAAAGCATCTGTCCAGCATTCTCTTGTGGAAGCGTCCGCCACCCGTTCAACATCCATGAGGAGCCGCATGAGAGAGACAGCCCGGAGTCCATTTTCTGAGCGAACGGCATCAGCGATCTGCGCAGCCATTTCGCGCGCTTTCTTGCATGCATGTTCACGCGACAGCGCGCCGAGATCGTGAGCACCGGCAGCAACTGTGTTGTGCTGGCCGTGATCGGCTGGGTGAATACGGACAGACCAGAGTGCTAGTTCACGCGCTTCATCAATGATCGTTGCCTCGTCCTGCCCTTTGGGTGGATGCGACAGAAGGACCGCCAGCTGCAGCAGCTCCCGTGGGCTGGCACTTTCTGCAATGGTAATGCGCCCGAGGTCGTGCGCGTGCATTGCCTCATACAGAACTTCCAGCCCACCGCTGGGCTGAGTGGTGTGGCAACCGTCCAGCAGCAGAAAACCGTCGCGCAGTTCCAGCCGCAGCCCTCTGGACCGGGAGTGTTCGCGTGTCTGGATGAGCAGAAGCCTCAGAGCTTCCGGGTCCTGCTGACCACGGATGTCCTGAACCAGCATTGATAAGGCTTTAGCGAAGTTGACTGCTGCTTCCATTTGGTGGTGAGAGTGATCATCCATGCTGTTTAAACGCCCTGTCTCGGAGGCAGGACACAGCGTTACAAAGACGAACGGTTTATTCACACCGTCACAGTGCTGGCATCGCGGCCGACTATAAAGCGCGCAGGAACGCGCTTACGGGTCGAATCGCTGCCACGGAATACCAGCACCCGTCAGGCAGGAGGTATCGTGTCCGAAGAGTCGGTAACGGTTCCTTGCTATCAGCCGGTATGTCGGGTCGCGCATCCAGCAGGGAAGTGCACCGATTGCCCGGCCCAGCGTCTCCCAGCCTCCCCTCATTGATCGAAGGACGAGTACTGCTGCATCGGAGTAGAGAAATACATCGGGACGGGCTCCCGGGCGTTCGCGAACAAAGACAATGCTGTCAGACTCGGCGATCTGAGGGCACAGCTCTCTGAGCCGCGTGGCAGTCTCCCCGTTGAGCGGCGCAAAGCGGAGCCCGTTCCCGGCGTGCTCCCGGGTGAGCACGAATTTCACAGTGTTGGCGCACAGCGCACAGTCGCCATCGTAGAGGAGGGTTTCCGTGGTATCTTCCACAGGTTGATCTCCGGATCCGGATGCCTGACTCCTCACCATCCGTTCATCCGGATGAACGGATATAAGGAGGCAGGATGACGCGGGTTGCTGTGTTGGGAGCTGGGTTGCTGGGCCAGGGGTTCGTGGAAGGGTTCCTCGCCAGGGGCGGCACGGAGGTAGTTGTGTGGAACAGGACGCGCGCGAAGGCCGAGTACCTCGCGACGCTGGGTGCCACGGTGGTGGATACCATCAGTGAGGCCGTTAGGGGGGCTGAGCGCGTCCATACAGTGCTTCTGGATGATGACGTTGTTGATGCCGTAATGGAAGAACTGAAGGGGATAGTGGGCCCCGACGTCACCATTGTCGACCACACGACCACTCTTCCTGCCCGCACCGCACAGCGGATGGCAGCTCTCGAGGAGGCCGGCATAGCGTACCTGCACGCACCGGTAATGATGGGTCCGCCTGCTGCAAGGCGCGCGTCCGGGATAATGCTGGTCTCCGGACCTCAGGCGCGCTTTGATCGTGTGAAGCAGGAGCTGGAGCGTATGACCGGTACACTCTGGTATCTGGGTGACCGCCCCGATCTGGCTGCGGTGTTCAAGCTGAGTGGGAACGCGGTCATCCTGTCAATGGTAGGTGTCATGGCAGATGTCTTCCATATGGCGGATGCTGCCAATGTAGACAGGGCAGAGGTGATACGTCTGTTCGACCATGTAAGTGCACAGGGTGTTATTCACGGACGCGGTGCGCGGATGGTGGATGGCGACTTCACACCGGTGTTTCACCTGGAGACTGCACGGAAAGATATGCGTCTCATGCAGGAAACAGCGGGCACCGTTTCCGTGCCCGTGCTTGATGCAGTTGCTGCCCATATGGATTCACTTATCGAAGCCGGGCTTGGCAAAAAAGACGTAGCTGTACTCGGCAAGCACTGAGTTACGTTAAGCGGTATTCTCAACTTGAGTAGTAGGCTGCGTTCTCATCGATGTAACCGCGCGAGAGATCGCAGCCGAAGGCGCGGGCATTTCCGTCACCGACGCCCAGATCAATGTTGATATCCACGGTATCACCGGAGAGTGTTTCGCGCACCACACTATCGTCGAAATTGGCGCGGCTCCCTGCTGTGACTACCGCGTAACCATTGATCCATGCATTGGTACGCAGCGGTTCTATGTGACAGCCAAAGCACTTGCCGACTGCCATAAGCAGCCGCCCGACATTCGGATCGGCTCCGTGCACCATGGTCTTTACGAGTGGTGAATTGACGACGGATTTGGCAACGGTGCGCGCTTCGTTTGTATTGTACGCACCGTTGACAGTAACGCGAAGCAGGCGGGTGGCTCCTTCGCCATCGCGCGCAAGTGTTTCGGTCATGCGAAGGCAACCGGCATTGAGTGCTTCAGCGAACAGAGCTTCATCGGTTTCACCGGCGAGCCCGTTGGCCATGATAACGCAGCTGTCGGAAGTACTCGTATCACTGTCAACTGAAAGCATGTTGAAGCTTTGCGATACAGCGGCGCGGAGCATGCGGTCGAGTGTAGCTGCCGGGAACGCTGCGTCGGTGAATATGTAGACGAGCATCGTTGCCATATTTGGTTCGATCATTCCGGAGCCCTTGGCAACCCATGTTATGGTGGCATTGCCGGCGGATGCAGAAAGAGCCTTGGGGTGTGTATCGGTAGTCATGATCCCTTCAGCGCCAACGAGCGGATTATCCTGAAGATCCGCAGCAATGCCCCTGATTCCGTGCTCGATTTTCTCAATTGGAAGACGCACTCCGATGACACCTGTTGAGCTGACAAGGACCTGATCAGCGGTGGCATTCAGTTCAGTGGCAGCGGCAGCGGCCATGCGACGGGCGTTGGCGACGCCTTCGTCTCCAGTGGCCACATTACTGACTTTGCTGTTGGCTATGATTGCGCGCAGCACTCCTTTGCGGATGGTTTCGCGGCCGAGTATAACCGGTGCGCCTGGAAACTGATTGCGTGTAAAGACTGCGGCAGCGGCGGCATCGATGTCGCTTGCGAAGAGAGTCAGGTCGCGTGCAGTTGGTTTGAGACCAACATTGCGGGAAGCGCAGCGGAACCCGCGTGGGAACCGGGGTGTTTCGTGGTACATGGTTGTGAGTGATCGGTGGTCTTGCTGCAGCTGGAGCTTACGGAGGTGAACCAGGGACGTGACTTCAGGCCTTTATAAGGTCTGTATAAAGTTGGACAAGTTGTTTCTCCGGGGCCAGCGGCGTGACAATAAAGTCAGGCTGTGGCATGGCCCGGTGCGCGGTGCGGGTCGATCCTTCAAATCATGTATGGAGGATCCAGCCTCAAATCCAATGTGAAATCCAACGTGAAATCCAGCGTGAAATCCAGCGTGAAATCCACATCGGGAAGAATGCCAGGGAGCAAACCGGGTAGAAGCCCGGTTGGTGCCGTGGCTGGTGTTGCCGTTGGAACCGGGAGCAAGCAGGATCGGCAATACGGCGAGCGCCGGTTCGTACTGATTATCAGCGTGGCGTTCCTGGGGTTGGCCGTTGCGCTGTCTGGAATGAGAATGACCACGGTCAGAACGAGCTCACGCTCCATCAAGGCACTGGATGCTACCTTCGAGCAGGTGGGCGAGCATCAGGATGAATATCGGGTTGTAAATGGCAGGTACGCCACATGGCCTGAGCTTGCAGCGCAGGGAGAACAGCTGGAGCCTGAGTTCATGGTAATCCGTTCTGCTGCCACGGCATCGCATTGGTATCTCCGGATTTTCGATTCATCGTCGGGGATTGTCTGTGACAAGTTGCATGAACTTTATGGCGGTGACGGATCAGGCGGCCGTCCGGCGTGCAGGGAAGCGGAGAGCGACTAATATATGAGGCATGGCTACGTGCATCCGTCATCATTCCCGCACCGTTAAACGTCTCAGTCGCGGCCGCGCTCACAGTGCGCGTCACCTTGTTCCTGTCGCGCTTCTGCTGCTGGCTGCGCAGTCTGTACCGGCCTCACTGACTGCTCAGCAGGCTGACAGCGTTGTTCGCCTTACGCCGGTTCCGGTTTCTGCAACCCGGTCCGGGATTCGCACCGAACTTGAGTTGCCGCTTTCGGTAACCAGAATAAGACTCGATTCAGCCAGACCCGGTCTTCGCCGGAATGATGTTTCCGGGATTCTGTTCGGTATTCCCGGGATACAGGTACAGGAGCGTGCGAGCCCCGCACAGGACGCACGACTGTCGATACGTGGTTTTGGTTCACGCAGCGCCTTTGGCGTGCGTGGCGTTCGCGTTCTGCGCGATGGGATTCCGCTTTCACTCCCGGACGGGCAGACCCCGATTGATCTCCTGGACATGGAAACAATCGGCTCGGTGGATGTCATCCGTGGTACTTCTGCGGCGTTATTCGGAAACGCAGCAGGAGGCGTCGTGGATTTTCATTCGAGAGCTATCCCGGATGGTATTACAATGCGTTTCCGCGGTTGGAACGACAAAGGGCTCAGCAGACTCAACGCAACTGTTTCGGCTGGTGGTACAGGCGACACCGGGTTGCTGCAGCGTCCGGGGGTGATGGCGTCATTCACACGTTCCGTTGGTGATGGCTGGCGTGAGTGGTCACGTCAGGAGATTTCTTCAGCGTTTGTGCGCACCAGTTCGGTGGTAAAGGGATATACCGTGGGCGTACAGGGATCGTATTACGACAACGGATATGCCGCGAATACCGGGGCGCTCACCGCTGCCGAACTGATGCGTGATCCGACGCTTCCTGATTCACTCAATATGACGAAAGAGTCTTCCAAGACTGTTTCGCATTCGATACTGGCGCTGAGTGTGTCACGTGAGGGCGGTGGGCGGGATTTCAATGCAACACTGTTTACGTCAGCGCGCGATCTTAAGAACCCGCTTCCGTTTTCGGTCGTGGATGTGGGTAGGCGTTCATCCGGCATGTCATTGAGAGTTGGCGAGCGCTGGCTGCAGCCGTCGCAGGCAATTGCATTCCGTGCAACAGCAGGTATCGACGCGCAGTGGCAGCGCGACGATCGAAGCAACCGCGAGAACTGTGCTGGTGTGTCGTCTGCTACTGCACTTTGCCCGGTTGCCGGAAGTCTTGCCGGTGCGCTGCGCCTATCCCAGCTGGAGGAGATACGCGGCACAGGGGTGTACGCACGCGGCGAAGTGGAATTGCCGCAGAATGTTTTTGTGAGTGGTGCGGTGCGCCATGATCGGGTTCACTTCAGTGTAACCGACAACTTCATCACGGCTCAGAACGGAGATGACTCGGGGGAGCGTTCAATGAGCGCAACGACTCCGATGCTGGGGTTGGTATGGCGGTTGCGTCCGCTGATATCGCTTTACAGCAACTGGTCGGTTGCGTTTGAAACACCAGCGATTACCGAGCTCACCAACAAACAGGATGGTACAGCGGGGTTGAACGATGTTATACAGCCCCAGCTGACGCGCACAGTTGAGGTGGGCGCACGCGGCTGGCTTGGTGCTGACTGGCAGCTGGATGCATCGCTTTATACAGCGGCTGTAACAGACGAACTGATTTCCTTTGATGTACCGGGTGCGGTGGGGCGGCGTGCCTTTCGCAATGCCGGGCGCACATCACGGCGTGGACTCGACGCCAGTGTCCTTCGCAGTTCTCAATGGCTGGACGCGGGCGCAGCGTATACCTGGAGCCACTTCCGCTTTGTGGATTATGTCTTCAACGGTACCAGTTATGCCGGGAAGAATATCCCGGGGATCCCGGATCATCAGCTTCAGATGTACCTGACGCCGCGGGCCGGGAAAGCCTTCGCAACGATTGAAGCGCGGGTGTCTTCGGAAGTCGCGGCCGATGATGCCGGATCAGTGAGGGGTGCGGGCTACGCAGTCTGGAACTCGCGTGCCGGTTATACTCTATCGGCTGCGCGTGCAGGTGAGTTCCAGATCACGGCTGGCATCGACAATCTTTTTGATCGCAGGTATGCGTCGTCGATAGTTACGAACGCCACCCGTGGCCGGTATTACGAGCCTGGTGTTGTGCGAACATTCTGGGTGGGAGCCGAGCTCAATACAGCATGGAAACGTTGACGAAACGTTGACGACACATTGACGACATAATGACAAAACGTTGAGGCAATATTGAGGCAATATTGAACTCAGGCAGAGCGTGAGCGCTGAAGTTTATGAAACACCCAGCGCCCACGCTCTCGCCACAATGAACCCCGCTCTCACCACACACTCACTTTACGCGCACTTTCAATCACCGCACGATCAGCTGGAACGGCATGCGTGCGTAACTGTTCCTCGGGTCGTTGAACATCATGACTGCCTGCAGCTCACTCAGAACGCTCTCCACTGTTGCACGTGCCTTCGGATCCCGGATTCCGGCGGCGAGCGAACCAGCATCAATCGACTGACTGACAAGTGGCGGCGCCTTGCGTTCGAGGAGTTCGGTGATCAACTCGGCAGCTCCCTTCTGGCGCGGATACTCCACTATATCGTAGTCGCCAGTAAGCGAAGCCATCGCTGCCGCACTGCGCACCGCATCCTCAAGGCCGCCAACGGAGTCTGCAAGCCCGATCCGTATGGCGTCGTCGCCCGACCACACTCTTCCTTCAGCGATGGAGCGCACGCTGTCAGGCGAAAGACCACGCGCATTGGAGACACGTTCGATGAATGCGTCGTAAACCGCGTCAACGCTGCGCTGGATCACTGCAAGTTCCGCTGAATTGCGTGGCCTGGTAAGTGAGAAAAGATCTGCATACCGACCGGTTTTTACTGTGTCAAAAGTGATACCGTGCCTGTTGGCCAGTTTCTGGAGGTTTGGTACGACTCCGAACACGCCGATTGAGCCGGTGATTGTGTTCGGCTGCACGAAGATCCTGGATGCGGCAGTTGAAATCCAATAGCCGCCACTTGCTGCAACGCTCCCCATGGAGACCACTACAGGCAGTTTCTTCGACAGGAGTGCAAGTTCACGCTGGATAGTCTCTGATGCGACAGCGCTGCCGCCCGGACTGTTCACCCTCAGCACTACTGCCTTGACTTCGTCGTCATTCCGTGCTGCCCGGATATCCCGGGAAAGCGCATCACCACCGATTACTCCAAGAGTCCCTTCACCGTCGACGATTTCACCTGAAGCGTATACGATTGCCACTTTCTGGTTTGCTCCCAGGCTTCTGTTGCGGGCAGCTACGACCTGTGCGTAGTCCTCCAGGCTGACCTCAGGGAGCGCGTTCGGATTTACCAGGAGGGAAGTCGTTTTCGCTTCGCTGACGCTGTCTTTCCCGGTCAGTGTTTTCAGGTCATCCAACACCTGATCCCAGTATCCCACTCTGTCAACCAGCCCTGCATCAAGAGCCGCTTCCGGTGTAAGGAGGCCCTCTCTGTCTACCAGCTGCTGGAATGCCAGCGTGTCCATGCTGCGGCTTTCAGCAATTGCGAGTTTGACCTCCGACCAGATAGCTCCTACGTAGCGTTGCGTCTGCAGGCGGTTTTCGGGGCTCATTCCTGTGCGGGTGAATGGTTCCACTGCGGCCTTGAAACGACCGACGCGGGTTACCTGAACACCGATTCCATATTTCTCCAGGAATCCTGCAAGGAAAACGGCTTCTCCTGAGATACCGGGGATAAACATCGTCCCGAACGGATCCATTGTTATGTTGGATGCTGCGCTCGCGATGTAGTAATCAGCGGTTACCGGGTTAACCAGAAAGGCGTGTACCGGCTTGGCTGATTGCGTCCGGAAATCGGTGATTGCTTCGCGGAACTCGCGGAGGGAGCCGTAATCTGCGCCAGTCACGCCGCCGCGGAGCAGGATACCGCTGACGTTGTCATCTTCGGCAGCCGCACGGACGGCTCTGATGGCCGCGCGCAGACTCAGCCCAGGGTCACCCATGAGTGCGTCATCAATTGCACTTCGCTTTCCACCATCGGCGGGTGTATCTCCCAGCCGCTGGCTCATATCAATGACAAGGACCGAGCCTTTGGTGACCGATGGAAGCGGTGACGAACCAAGGATTGCTGCGAATCCGATGATGACAACGAAAAAGCCGACTGTCAAAATCGCTATTGTAACGAAATTTGCCGCAAGCGACGCGAGGAATTGCTTCACGCTATGACTCCAATTGGGGACGTAGTAAGCTACTGCGTAAGCTACTGCTTAGCCTATTGAGTAGGCTATTGTGCGGGCTGAACAATAAGTTGGGGCAGCGCCGCCTACTTGTCGCGCCCATGGTACGGGCGCAATTTGAAGGAGTGCTTATTACGGTGCGTGGTGGAGCCCAGGCACTGGTCCACCCGGCCAATTCCATTCTGATTCAGGGGTACAGTGTATGCCGCAGTACAAGGCACCGCTCGATGAAATCCGCTTCCTTTTGCACGATGTTCACAACATCGGCCAACTGTCTGCTCTTCCGGGCTTTGAGGACGCTACGCCCGAGATGATTGACGCAGTTCTTACCGAGGGCGCTGCCTTCTGCGAGACAGTCCTGTTTCCGCTGAATCAGAGCGGCGATGCCGTGGAGTGCCACTTTGAAGCGGGTGAGGTGAAGACCCCACCGGGTTTCCGGGAGGCGTTCCAGCAGTATGCCGAGGGTGGGTGGACGGGGCTCGCCGCGAGCCCGGAGTATGGAGGGCAGGGGCTGCCGGAATCGGTTCGCTTTGTAATGGAAGAGCTGCTCTGCTCCTCCAACCTGTCGTTCAGCATGTACCCGGGGCTGGCGCACGGTGCTTACAGCGCGATCAGCACCTACGGCTCGGATGAACTCAAGGCTTTGTACCTCCCCAGGCTGGTAAACGGCAGCTGGGCTGGCACAATGTGCCTCACTGAGCCGCAGGCTGGTACGGACCTGGGAATTATCACCACCAAGGCGGAGCCGGATGCCGACGGTACGTACCGGATCAACGGCACCAAGATCTTTATTACAGCGGGTGAGCACGATCTGACTGATAACATCGTTCACCTTGTGCTGGCTCGTCTCCCGGATGCGCCGTCGGGCACCCGTGGTATCTCGCTCTTTATTGTCCCCAAACACCTGCCGCAGGGTGGGGGGGATTCAGTGTCAGCCGAAAGGAACGGCGTGACCTGCAGTGGAATTGAGCACAAAATGGGGATCAAAGGGTCGGCGACTTGCACGATCAATTTCGATGACGCAAAGGGCTGGCTTGTAGGCGAACCGCACAAGGGGATGCGCGCGATGTTCATCATGATGAACGGAGCGCGACTCGCCGTCGGAATGCAGGGGCTGGGGTTGGCTGAGGTGGCGTATCAGAACTCGCTTGCGTACGCGAAGGAGCGGCTTCAGGGGCGGGCTCTCACGGGGCCAGTGAACCCGGGCGGTGCTGCTGATCCGATAATTGCGCATCCGGACGTTCGCAAAGGGCTGCTCCGCCAGAAGGCCCTCAACGAAGGGATGCGTTCGCTGGCGTACTGGGTGGGAATTCAGATAGACATCGCGCATCACCATCCGGATGCTACTGCCCGTGAAGCTGCCGATGACATAGTTCAGCTCATGACTCCGGTAATCAAGTCGTTCCTCACGGATACGGGTTTCAACAACGCGAATCTGGCGTTGCAGACGCTTGGCGGCCACGGATATATCCGGGAGTCGGGGATCGAGCAGTATGTCCGGGACGCGCGGATTGCGCAGATCTACGAAGGAACGAACGGTGTACAGGCGCTGGATCTGGTGGGGCGAAAGCTTGGGATGGAGGGTGGTCGTCTTGTCCGGCGATTCTTCCAGATCGTGCGGGGCGACATAGATGCTGCGATGGCGGACGACGCGCTTGAGGAATTCGCGGCGCCCGTGGGTGAAGCGCTCAAGCGCCTTCAGAAGGCAACAATGTTTGTGGCAGAGCGGGGGGCTGCCAATCCCAATGAGGCTGCTGCCGCTGCCGGTGAGTACCTGTTGCTTATGGGCTATTGCGCTGTTGCATGGCAGTGGCTGGTTATGGTGCGCGCTGCGCAGGGAAAGGTCGCCGCTGGTGGGGATCAGTCATTCCAGGACGCCAGGGAACGTACCGCACGCTATTTCATGCTGAAGCTTCTGCCGGAGACCGAAGGGCTTCTTGCCGCGGTTCAGGCTGGTGCATCGGTTATAACGACTTTCCGGGATGAGGACTTCTGAGCTGAAAGGCTAAATACCCAGGGTGATGCTGCCGATAATGGCAATATCACCCCTATCTATGGCCTTTATGTTCTTCAGGAAATTCTCGGAGAGCCGCCCTTCGCCTGATCGACGCAGACAGGCGGGCGCAGCTGCTCCTGCTCAACCCGTACTTACGGCGATCCCCGGTGGGTTATCTGGTGGGTCATCAGGAATGGCGCCGACACCAAACAGGGCTATGGCTGCGATCAAGCAGGATGCTGCCAACTCGGTGGGGATGGTGCTGGACGCGCTTGGTGGCGTGGTATCAACGCTGGCAAGGTATCCGATAGACATGCCCACCAGGCCTGCGGAGGAAACCGCCGCCGAACTGTCTGCGTGGCAGCGCCACGTCACGTTGGGTATTCCGCTTCGGGCCGATGGCGAGCAGTCGGCCGTCGGTATCGCGGATCGCGAGTGGAGCGGTCTGGTCCGCACTGTCTCGCAGCTTCGTCAGGAAGAGCACCGTCACGTTGATGCAGCGATTACGGAGCTGAGGGATGCACTTTGGGCTTGTGTCGAGACTGTTCACAAGGCCGTTCGATTTGAAAACGCGACAGACTCTGAGACAGAGACCCAGATGGAGCGCGCCAGGAATGCAGTAACGCGACTTCAGACAGGTTCGATCAAGCAGGAAGTACTGGGCGCCGTGCAGGCTATTGAATCGGCACTGGAAACGCGTCGTGAACACCATCGTGAACAGTACAGCACTCTGGCTTCAAGGCTGGACCGGCTTGGGCGTCAGCTTGAAGAAGCGCGCCGTGAGACCACTACGGATCCGCTGACAGGTGTCGGTAATCGCAAGCTGTTCGACATCACCGCGCCACGTGCACTGCAGCTGTCGTCGCTGAGCGGAACGCCGTCCACACTGTTGATGGTTGATTGCGACAAGCTGAAGATGGTGAACGATATCTATGGTCATCTTGCGGGCGATGCTTTTATCTCCGGCGTCGGCAAGGCGCTGAGCAAAGTGTTCCTGCGTCAGAACGACATCGTCTGCCGGTACGGTGGTGACGAGTTTACCGTTGTTTTGCACAATACTGATGCGAAGATGGCTGAGGTTCTGGGGCTCAGGCTGCTGGATCATGTTTCAGAAATGCCATCTCCGCATCCGGATATGGAGTTTCAGGTTGGTGTTTCTGTTGGCATTGCCCAGGCGGGCGCCAACGAGGACGTCCAGCAATGGGTGGAACGTGCCGATCAGGCGCTCTATAAGGCGAAGCAGAACGGGAAAGCGCGTGTAATGGTTGTATGACCTGAATGAATGCGGGGGAGGAAAAGCCGGGGCGTCTTCGGATGTCCCGGTTTTTCTTTGGATACCGGACTCCTGCGGGAGTGGCTCAACCGGTTATACATTCTGAGAGTCCGTGCCGCACGCAGGAATAACGCTGTGATGAGCCAGCACACGCAAAGTCTGTTCAGAATGGTCCAGTCAGAGAGCACCAGGAGTACCGCTACAGCACAGAAGCATTCAAATGCAGCATTGTCTGCAATTATTGATATTGCTGCCGATGCGATAATTGCGCTCGATCAGACGTTTCGCATCGTGCGCTACAACCGTGGTGCGGAGGCAATATTTGGCTGGACAGAGCAGGAGATGCTTGGCCAGCCACTCGACCGGCTTATTCCGATGGGTGCGCGGGCGGCACACCGTGGGCACCTTCAGACGTTTGCAGAAGGCACGCGTGACGCACGCCGCATGGGAGAGCGGCGAACAATAGCCGGTCTTCGCAAATCAGGAGAGCAGTTTCCCGCTGAGGCATCAATTTCGCGTGTCACAGTGGATGGCGAGCAAACGTTCATGGTGATGTTGCGCGACATCAGCGAGCGGCAGCATGTGGAAGAGCGTCAGCGGCTGCTCGCAATGGCTGGTTGGGTGCTTGCCACCTCGCTCGATGTGGATTCAACACTGTCGACGATTGCCGAGATTCCGCTTCCACTGCTTGGTGAGTGGAGTTTCCTTGAACTGATCACACCTGAAGGCGCGATGCGCACAGTTGCGGCTGCGCACGTCGATCCCGTGCGGCTTGGCGAAAGGGACCTGCTGAATCATGAAGTCAGGGCTTTCACCGAGCTCCCTCCTGCCGCGAGCGGTGCCCGTGTTGCATTCGAGAGTCAGCCACAGCGTATCACTGAGATTGAAGCATGGATGGATGTCAACTTTCCGGACCATAAGGATCGGGAGTTTGTGGGCTCGCTGGGCGCAAAGGCGGTGCTGCTTGTGCCGTTGCGTGCGCGCGGGCGTGCGCTGGGTGCACTGCATATAGTGAGGACCACTGCTGAGCCGCATTCGGCAGAGGATGTCCATGTGGCGGAGCAGTTCGCGGGACTCGCGGCACTCGCACTTGAGAACGCGCGGCTGTATCAGGAAGCCAGAGTTGCGGTGCGTGAACGCGAAGAGATGCTGGCTATTGTGTCGCACGATCTCAGGAATCCGGTGAATGCGATCGTGATGCTGATGGGCGCACTCCTTGCACACGATGGTGAGGACGGCGGTGTCCTTGTGGAGAAGGAGCAACTGGAGTCGGTTCGTTCAGCTGCAAGGCAGGCTGACCGCCTTATCCAGGATCTTCAGGACGTCACGCGGATCAGTGCATCCAGGCTTCGCGTGGACGCGCACGCGGAAGATCTGGAATCAATCATGCTGGATGCTGTGGACATGTTTGAGCACCGCATGCACGCTGCGTCGATTGAGTTCAATCATATGATTCCGCACGATCTTCCTGTGGTTCTTGCAGACCGGGCGCGTGTGTTGCAGGTGATTTCCAATATGCTTGCGAATGCATTGCGTTATACGCCTGCTGGCCGCGAGGTACAACTGAGTGCGCGCAATGCGGGAGACGGCACGGTGGTTATTTCCATCAGCGATTCGGGCCCTGGAATAGATCCGGCCGATATCCCGCGTCTCTTTGAGCGATACTGGCAGGCGCCCAAGCTCCTCCGTGCAGGCTCCGGCCTGGGGCTTTATATAGCGAAAGGAATCGTGGAGGCGCACGGTGGCACGATCGGTGTGGAGAGCACACCGGGGCACGGCAGTTCCTTCTGGTTCACGCTGCGTACAGCTTACTGAGCTGTTGCAAGGGGGCAGCGTGTAAAAAAAACGACGCCGGTTTCTGTAGGAAGCCGGCGTCTCTCGTCTGACAGTTAATGCAGACAGTTACTCTGAACAGATACCGCCCACCTGTCAGTGAGCGTTCTGTCCGGGTTGTGCT
>CAZDMG010000039.1:0-20395 GCA_964506655.1 uncultured Gemmatimonadaceae bacterium | reverse complement strand
AGGCGTATTGGCATCGACCTTTTCGATGGGTGTGCCTGTAAAACCGATGAACGAAGCGTTTGGGAGTGCGTCGCGGATGTACTTGGCAAAACCGTAAGCCATTTCACCCGTCGTTCGGTTCACGTGTGCCTTGAAGCCGTACTGGCTGCGGTGCGCCTCGTCTGCAATAACCACCACGTTGGATCTGGTGGTCAGCGGTCCGGATGAGTCGCCAAACTTTTGGAGGGTTGTAAAGATCACGCCCCCGGACGCACGCGTCAGCAGCGTCTGCAGCTCCTCGCGACTCTCCGCTTGCACAGGGACTTGCCGGATCAGATCGCGACACATGGTAAAGGTGGCGAAGAGCTGATCGTCCAGGTCATTGCGGTCGGTCAATACCACGAGTGTCGGGTTCTCCATGGCCGGATGCCGCACGAGCTGACCTGCGTAGAACGCCATCAAGAGACTCTTCCCTGACCCCTGCGTGTGCCAGATGACTCCGGCGCGCCTGTCGCCTTTCTTTTGGGACTTTACACTGGGTAAGCCGAAATGCGCCGGGTCGTCTCTGGTAAACCCTGGCACTGCACTGGCGCGGATAGTGGAGTCAACGGCGCGCAGTACCGCATGGAACTGATGGTAGCCGGCGATAATCTTGATCAGATCCGACCCTGTTTCACCGAAGACGGTGAAGTCGCGCATGAGCCAGAGGAAACGTTGCTGTTCGAAAACCCCTTCAATGAGCGTTGAGAGTTCCGGATCTCCTTTCGGTGCTATGGCTGCTCCGTCGGTGGTGCGCCATGGCATGAAGCGCTCAATGCTTGCCGACAGCGAACCGGCTCGTGCGGAGATACCGTCTGACGTGACGAGGAGTGCGTTGGTGTGGAAGAGCTGCGGAATCTGTTGCTTATAGGTTTGCAGCTGATTGAACGCGCCGAGGAGGTGTGCGTCGGTGCTTCCGGGCGCTTTGAGTTCGACTACAGCGACGGGGAGTCCGTTCAGGAAGATCACCACATCGGGACGGCGTTTGTTCTCGCCGTTGATGACCACGAACTGACTGACCGCGAGCCAGTCGTTTGCATCGGGCTTTTTGAAATCGATGAGCGCGACTTTGGCGGCAGCGAGAGTGCCATCGTCGGCGGTATACTCGACGTCGATGCCTTCGGTGAGCAGCTTGTGAACGCGCCGGTTCTCTTCGAGGAGCGCCGGGAATCCGGTCTGAAGGACGCGATTGACGGCATCCTGCAGTGCAGCATCTGGCAGATCGGGGTTGAGGTGTGCAACGGCCTTTTCGAAGCGGGCTCTGAGCACGACATCGCTGTAGCTCTCGCGTTCGGGCCGGTGGCCATCCGGGCCTATGTTCTCTTCGCGTTCGACGGAATAGCCGAGCGTGCCAAGTTGGTCGAGGAGTGCCTGCTCAACCTCGGCTTCGGAGAGGAACACCATCAGTGCGCGCTCTTGGGTGATGGGGGTGCTAGCAGGCTACGGATCAGGCGGGTCATGGTGTGTGGTGTTGGTGTATGGGTCGCGGTGCCTGATGATGCACTGAGGTGCCGGAGTGGTGGTGCTATTCGGCGGATGAGAGCGTGTGGAATCTCTTGCGATTGACGAGTGTACGTCGGGTTGGATAACGTGGCTTTGGGCTGGGCAGCTGTATAGGCAGATTCGGCTGGATAAGTCTGGTGCGCCGCGGCAGTATGCGCAAATTTTATACTTACTGGTGGGAGGGAGGACTCGGCTGGCTGACTTTGAGGGTTTCAGGCGCGGGCCAATAGGAAGCGTTCGGCATCTTTGATGCGTAGTTCGCCTGAGATGAGCTTGGGAAGCAGCGTGTCGCGGAGAATACCTAATAAAAGGCTCTCATTACTCGATATTCTGTTGAGTATTGACGTCGTCTGCGCGGCGAACATACGCAACAATGGTGCTGACGGAATGACAACCATCTCAGAACTTAGGAAGCGCGAGGTTTGAAAATTCGCTATACCCGTGCTTTGGTTTTGATATCCCCAAGTCCCGCCAGCCGCATAGAGATCTTGCAAATGCATAAAGGCTAGCGTACCAATCTCTCTGTTCTTCGGTCGAAAGCGCCTACAAAAGCTGGCGCAGACAACAGCACAGTTGAATCGCTCAAGGGTCGATTCAGTAATTACGATGGATCGACCTGTTGGCTGAGTTGGGCTGCCTCCAGAGATTTCCAAGATGATATCGCCAGCTTGCAATTGCCGAGAGGTGAGTTTTCTGTGAGTAGTATATCGAGTTGGTACCTTCCCGGTGCCTCCCGATGCAATATCTGGAAAGTCGGTTCCGCGAATTATACAGACTGCCTGATTGTGGTCACCAACTGGAGCATCCTTCCCCCAGTCTCCGCCGATTGTACTCTCCAGTAATGAGGCAAACGGAGCGTGTTCCCACCCCTCCGGTATCTCTCCAGACTCCGATTCAACGAGCCGGTCGGGGAACAGGTCATAGAGGTGCGCGGGGAGTCCGGGTAGTGACTCCCCGCGCCGCCAGCAGCCATCCAGTTTGGCGCGCACTGGTTCGAAGTCTACGAACCATGCCTTGAACAGCGCACGTGCCATCGCCTCCAGTGTTTCGTTTGTGCGCCGGTTGAGTTCGATCTTGTCATCCAGCGTGCCGAGTATGTGAGCAATAGCCCGTTGTTCCAGTTCGGGAATTTCAGGCCACGGCACAGCAGCCAATTGATGAGCCGCTACGTTCGGAAACGTTGATCCAGTGGCTTGAATCAAAAGACCAGGGAGGTGATACTGAATTACTGCTTGAACTAATGGCTGGCATTCAGGGCGTGACCTGTGCCTGATGGCCGCGACTCCCCTTCCGATCGCATATTCCTGATCGGCCCAGTTCATTCGACCTGTCGTTGATCCCCGAACGCAGAATAGGAGGTCTCCACGTTGAGCGGAGCGGCGTGGGTCTGTTGTGAACTGCACCGGAGTTGGGTGGTGTGCGCCATATTCTGTAGGACCGTTTAACAGCGGCAGCCCAAAACCCAAAGTGTTGCTGGCGCCTCCAGGCGGCGATTGTCCCATGACGATTATACAAACGTCGGCTAGGGTTTTACTGTTCATCGTGAAGCAGGGCCGAGTCGCAGATGTAGACTGATCAAGCTGTCGATGCTACTAAGTGTTGGGATCATCCTTCCGCCGTTTCACTGACCTGCCTATAACTTTCGCTTTCCCCTCCACATTTTCCAGCTCCCCGATTGCCTCAGCAAAGTGTCGATCCACGGGCTGTGGCAACGCAGCCTGAGCCTCCCGGAATCTTTCCAGCTCACGTTCGGCCTTTTCCTTCGCATCGTTGTGCGAAACGCGACCGGCATGTTCCAGGACCTGTCGATCGCTTAAGCGGATGAACTCATCGAGCTTTGCTATCCACTTCGACATTGTCATGGTTTTGCGCGAGTGGGCCTGCAGTTCCGCGAAATCGAGATATGCTGATACCAGCAGATTCAGTGATTCCAGTTCATCTGCATTGAGATAGTTCTTGGCAACGCCAACGTCGGATTTCCGAGGACGGCTGCCACTCCAGTTCGTTAGCCCCATTGCAGGCTTGCTTGCGTCTGCACGCGCGTGGATTATCTCGGCCGCGGTCTTGCCCGTAATTGCCCAGTGCATCTTGTTCCGTACGGTCCGAAAGAAATCAACCGATGCCTCAGCGCGGGGATCGTAATCAATGCTGGTGGCGTAAATGTCGAGGACCTTCCGCCAGAAAACCCGTTCCGACGAACGAATATCCCTGATCCGCTCCAGCAGTTCGTCAAAGTACGACCCGCCACCAGCTTCCTTCAGGCGCTCGTCGTCCATCATGAAACCCTTGACGATGAACTCCCTGAGTCGCTGGGTCGCCCAGATGCGGAACTGCGTTCCGCGCAGTGACCTGACCCGGTATCCCACCGAAATAATGACATCGAGGTTATAGTGCTCGACTGGCCTCTGTACCTGCCTACGGCCCTCTGTCTGAACTGTCAAGTATTCCTTGACAGTTCCCTCACGGGGGAGTTCGCCCTCCTCGAACACGTTCCGGATGTGGAGGCTGATATTCTGCTTGGTACTCTCAAACAGCTCCGCCATATCGCGCTGTGACAGCCACACTGTCTCGCCTTCCACCCGTACCTGGAGTCGCGTCTCCCCATCTTCCGTCTGGTACAAAATGAACTCACTCGAGCTGGCACTCGTACCTTCCGTCGGAATCATCCCGTGCCCCGCGCGCCCCTTACCCGTCATAACCAAGCATCCTCAGATTCTCCTCAATTGCAGCGTCCAGCTTGGCCGCTTCACTCTTGTGCGTCCGGAGCTCGGCCACCAGCCGCGTCATTTTCTCCTCAAAAGGCTCGCCGTTGTCTTCCTGCTCGGCGGCGCCGACATAACGCCCCGGCGTCAACACATGCCCGTGCTTGCGGATAAGCTCGATCGAGGCTGACTTACAGAAGCCCGCGACGTCCGCGTACTCACCTGCGCCCTCTTCGCCATGCCAGGCATGGTAGCAGCCAGCAATTGTTGCGATCTCGTCGTCAGTAAGCTCGCGCCGCGTGCGGTCCACCATTACGCCGAGTTTGCGGGCATCAATGAACAACACTTCGCCGCGCCGGTCGCGAAGTCCGTTTCCCGGGTTCTTGTCGCGTGCCAGAAACCAGAGACACGCGGGGATCTGTGTGGAGTAAAACAACTGCCCGGGGAGCGCCACCATGCAGTCCACCACGTCTTCTTCCAGCATGGCTTTGCGTATCTCCCCCTCGCCCGACTGGTTCGAACTCATTGAACCATTAGCCAGAACCACACCGGCTGTACCGCCCGGTGCTAGGTGATGGTAGATGTGCTGCAGCCATGCGTAATTGGCGTTCCCAACAGGCGGTGCGCCAAACTTCCAGCGCACGTCTTCACGCAGCCTGTCGCCTCCCCAGTCGGAAATATTGAATGGTGGGTTGGCCAGGATGTAGTCGGCCTTTAAGTCGCGCAGTTCATCCTTGTGAAAACTTCCTTCGTTGTTCCAGCGGATGTCCGCATCAATACCGCGCACAGCCAGGTTCATCCGCGCGAGGCGCCAGGTGACGTTGTTGGATTCCTGTCCGTAGATAGCAATATCACCTATGCGCCCGCCATGCTCCTGCACGAACTTGTCAGACTGCACAAACATTCCACCCGAGCCACAGCAGGGGTCGTATATGCGTCCTGAATATGGCTCCAGCATTTCAACCAGCACCCGCACTACTGAACGCGGTGTGTAGAACTCACCGCCGCGCTTCCCTTCGGCTCCGGCAAACTCTCCAAGGAAGTACTCATAGACGCGGCCGAGTATGTCCTTTGAAGAGTTGGTCTCTTCGCCAAGTGCGATGCCGGAGATGAGGTCGATAAGTTCCCCCAGCATCACTTTGTTGAGTGCCGGTCGCGCGTACTCCTTGGGGAGTACGCCTTTGAGCGTTTCATTCTCCTTTTCGATGGCACGCATGGCGTCATCTATGAGGGTACCGATGGTGGGTTGCCGGGCGTTGGCCTGCAGGTGCGGCCAGCGCGCCGTCTTTGGCACCCAGAACACGTTATTCGCCAGGTATTCATCCCGGTCTTCGGCGACACGGCTGGCGTGCTGCACGTTTTCCTTCTGGAGCAAACTGCGCCGCGACTCGAAGGCGTCTGAGATGTACTTCAGGAAAATGAGGCCGAGCGCGACGTGTTTATAATCACTCGGCTCCATGTTACCCCGTAGCTTATCAGCCGCCTTGAACAGCTCGTTCTCAAAGCCGAGCTTACCTCCGTTGTCTGTCTTTTTCGCTTTATTGGTCTGCCGCTTGGCCATCCCGTTCCTTTTGCGTAAGTATCCCGCCCCCAGCCGCCGCCTTACCGCCTCGGCGCAACCAGCTGCCTGAATGCTATCCCGGTTTCCGTGGTCATCAGAGTGTAGCCTGTCACATCGCCGGTGGGGAAGCCCTTTTCGCTGCGCGCCTGCTCAAAAGGTGCCATCACACGGATCGCGACTTCGCGCTGAACCGTTTTCTTTGCCACGAGATCTTCAACGGTGATTATCAATACGTGGCGACCGGGTGCGGCGTCGGTAACGTTCAGCTGCATCCGCTCCACCACGCGGTTACTGGCCGGTGCAGTGCGTGTGTACGATGTGCCTGATGTGTCATCGGTGACGGTAACCTGGCGCGTGCGGTCGGGGGCGCCACTCATCATCAGCTTGCCGTTGAAGCTGCGACGCACTTCGCCGGTACCAAACTGAATGCTCACCTGCCAGCTGTTGAATCCGTCGGCGTCGCGTTTGAGATCGTAAACTTCCCAGAGCAGTGACACCGGGTGCTTTGGCATGACCACGCCGCCGTTGGGCTGGATTTCGTAGTCGCGCCAGGTCGTGACATCGTTGGTGGTGGGGGTCAGTTTGTCGGCAACAAGAATATCGCTCAGCCCGAAGTCTGTAAGGTTGAACAGTGCAGCGTCGTTGGAAGCGAGAAAGGATGCACCACGTGCGCCGCGTGCATTCCCCGGGTCGAGCGCTTCAACGCGGTGCATGATGTTGCCGTTCCCTGCTCTTGTTGTCCACTGATCTGTCCAGGCAATTTCATTCCTGGCAGGTAGCGGCCGCCTGGTACGCTTATCAAAGACAGGCTCGCCGAACGTGCCGGTAATCATAGCGCCATAAACAATGCTGTCGCGATTGGATACGCCGCGCATATCCTTGCTCCGGAAACTGCGCACAGGAATGCGCGCACTGATATACACGTCTACCGAGTCATTGGTACTGCGGAAACGCGTGAGCGATACATCCACTGTATCCAGCACCGACTGGAACAGCACATCGTTGAAATTTGCAGCCTGCCCACGTGCACAGTACAGGATTCTCTGAGTCACGCCCTGACAGGGTACGCGTTCCTGCACCAACCGTTCAGGACGGAGCTCGGTACTGTAAAAGAAGGCTGGGTCATTAGCCAACGCAACAACGCGCATACCCCGCCAGCCGAGTGCACCGCGATATGCGTTCCCTGCGCGCTGCACCATGATCCACGTTGGGTCGGCTGCTCCGCGTTTCATTGTTACAGTACCAGCGTCGGTCTCACTGCCACTCATTCCGGGGCGTGAGGTACGCGCGAAAAGGAAATCACCCAGCGCTTTACGCGCCATGCGCGCAAGCCGCACTTCGTTCACCGGTGTGAGCCAGAGTGGGTCCATCACAGCCCATGCGCGCGTGTCGAGTTGCTGACGGACATTCCGTGTAAAACCGAAACGCCATGTGTCGTCATCTGGGGTCAGTACATCTGTGAAATCGTCGTACGCTGCTGAATCGGCGCGCGGCATGGCCCGGAGAGCCTCCATGAAACTCTCTTCTATCGATGGATACGACGCAAGCGAGAATCGTTTTACCTGCCACGCCGCCAGTGCCCGCGCAATCATCGCCACTGAATCGCCAGGCTCTGCAACAAGTGCAGCTGATGCCACGCTGTCCACTGCACTCCAGTTCCCGACCTGTGCGAAGGATGTGACGATGAGTCTGCGAAGCGCGGCGCGTTGGGCGATGTCATCTGTCTGATCGAGCGCAGACTGATACAGCTGTGCCGCCCATTCCGCTTCGGAGACCCCCATCTGTCTGGAGGCTTTCGGAGGTGTGGGTATGCGGTGCAGCATGGGGAGCGCATTCCGCAGTTCGTGCACATCACGGTCGATACGCGACGGCGGCACGCGATCGGGGCGCGAAAACATGCTGCGCGACCGGTCGGAGATATCGTCGGCCATGGCTTTGTAAACTGTGGCAGCGAAGCGCGAATCGCGGTGGATCAGAGCCGTGTCAATCAGCCCCTCCATAGCCGTGAGTGCACCCGCGCGTATCACAGGGTCCGCGGCGGCCAGCTCAAAAAGCGCTTTGCCGAACCGCGATTCATAGCTGTCGCCACTCAGAATCGTCGCATATTCGAATGCAACACGGATACAGTTGGTGTGGTGATTCTCTGCGTTGTATGGCGCGCGCGAGAGCTGATTCCACATTTCAACGGCATGCGACAGACTCCCTTCGGCCCTGGTCTGCACCTGATATGGCATGCACGGCATGCAACTGTCCGCCATGCGGACATTGGAGGGGAGTCCAAGTGAATCCACACAGAACTGCATAACAGTGAGCGTCGCTGCTTTGTCCTTATCCTTCAAAAAAATCGCAGCGCTGTCCTTTTCCGTCACGAACAGCTGGGTCGGATCGGACGGTTTGTTCTTCGCGCGTGCAGTGTTGGGCGCCGAGCCCAAAGCAACTGCGAGCACGGCAGTGACAAGCACCACTGGGTGTTTCAGAAGCCGTTCTAAGCCATGCATGTCAACCGTCTTGCGGCGGGCGTTGCGGCGGCATGCCGCGACCGCCTGGCGGTGGGCCGAACTCCACGCCGCGCATTCCGGGTGGTGTGCGCGGACGCGTCTTCGCTGTGTCCACCCAGGACACCACCTGAGCCGTTGCACTCTGGAAGCCGCGCATCAGTGCATTGGCCGGAACCACCATTCTTTCAGCGCGTGCGAACCGACCGGAGCGGACATCGGTGAAGTGCAGCACAATCACAATCGAATCGTTCTGCGGCAGGAACTCGCCACTTACGACATAATCGGCGCGCAACCGCCAACCGGCAACAACCCGGTTGCCGGTTTCAAAGGCCTGTTCAGTGGTGCGCGAATCGGGGACGTCTATCCCTTCACTCCTGGTAAGCGCACTCCGGATTGAGCGGGCCATTTCCACCCCTGCACGCGTAACCGCAGTGCTGTCACCGCGCCGCGACAGGAAGGGTGTGACCGCAACGCGGAGCTTCCCCTCGGGGGGCGGCGGAATAAGGGGGATCATACTGGAAGCGCCGGGTCTGCTTTGTTGTGTGACTTCCGGACGCACGGGCTGTGGCAGTGCGCGTGCCGAAGAATCAACCAGCACCATCGCGCGGAAGGCGGAGTCTGCAAAAATGCGCTGCACCTCTTCGCGGAGTACGTCGCGGTCTATCTGCTGCGTCTCGCCATCGGAGGAGGACACAAAGACCCTTGAGGCCTGCATGGTAGCCCCGGTGGTTGCTCCCCCGCCTGACGCACCGGAAGCGGCAGCGGTGCCAGATGCGCTCTGACCGCCCTGAGCCTGGCCCGCATCATCGCTGCCGTGACTCTTCTGGAACGCAGCGACAATTGCAAGCGATTCCGCGTGCGAAATCACCAGTGGAACCGAAGTGGCAGACGGCCGGTCGTTATCGACATTGGCGCCAAGTGGGAGAAGGCGCATCATCCCGACGCTATCATCCGCAAAGAGCACGCTGTCCGCCGAGGCCACCAGCTGGTACTCGGCTTCGCGTGTGTTCCAGATAACGAGGGAGGCCAGAATGAGAACGATAAGGGACCCGATGGTGACGCCAGTGAGGACTCCGCGGCGGTAGTGAATTCGGGGCATCGGAGCGGCGTCGGCGCCGGATACAGGTGGCAGGGCGTCCAGTGCATCCAGGAGCTCCCGTGCGCTCTGGAAGCGCTTGGAAGGGTCCTTTTCGAGGCACTTCATAACGATCTGCGACAGCTGCTCCGGGACCTCCGGGAGCGACCGGTGGAGCGCCTGAGGCATCTCGGTAAGCTGTGCTGCGAGGGTAGCCTGCGGGGAGGACCCGCGGAACGGCGACTTACCTGTCAGGAGTTCGTATGCCAGGAGCCCGACGGCGTAGATATCGACGCGGTGGTCTGCGGCCGGGTCGGCGGCGAGCTGCTCTGGCGCCATGTAGGCGGGAGTGCCGATTGCGATACCGGTGGTGGTGCCAGTGCCGGCAGCCGGGCTGGCTGCACTCAGGGCCTTGGCAACGCCAAAGTCGGTTACCAGTGCGTGCATCCCCGAGGTGAGGATGTTGGCGGGCTTGATATCGCGGTGTACAATGCCGCGCGTGTGCGCGTATGCGAGCGCGTCAACGACGTCGTGCAGAATACGGACGACGTCACGGAGGGCCAGCGGCCCGGACTTATCCAGTACGCTCTGGAGTGACGCGCCCTCGATAAAGGGCATCGTGAACCAGAGGAGATCCCGGTCGGAGCTGGCGGCCAGGAGGGGGACGATGTGCGGGTGCTGGAGCTGCGCGGCGAGCTGGATTTCCCGACGGAAGCGGTCGATGTTGACCCCACCGGAGACATCGGGGGGGAGAACTTTAACGACCACCTTCCTCCCCAGCGCATTGTCGTCGGCTACGAAGACACGCGACATACCCCCTCCACCAAGCTCGCGATTGATGGAGTAGCTGGCGCCGAGGGCGTTTTCGAGGCGATCGGTGAATTCTGTCACGGAATGAGCTTTATATGGTGTCTACCCAGAACATACGCCGTCGTTCAAGGGTCGTTAATGCGTGTTCCGGGTGGAGCAGGGGGTGGAGAGGGACGGAGCAGGGTAAAGGAGAACTGTAGAGCGGGGGTTAAGTGGGGGTTGAGGGGAGGGGCTTCAATTGGTTATTATCAGGATTCCGTTCCGTGCCGTCTGCCGTTGCTTCCGGGGTATGTGCCCCATGGCATCAGCGTCTTGTCCGAATCGAAGGGCAATGCGCGGTGGCAGACGATTCACGTAGATGTCGGAGTCCGAACAACACAACGAAGGCGAATGCCAACTATCAATCAGCTCGTACGACGTTCCCGAAAGGATGTCGTCGAGAAGTCGAAAGCGCCAGCTCTGAAGGAGAATCCCTTCAAGCGTGGCGTATGCACGCGCGTCTACACCACGACGCCCAAGAAACCAAACTCAGCTCTTCGCAAGGTAGCCCGTGTGCGCCTTACCAACCAGCTTGAGGTAACCGCGTACATCCCCGGTGAAGGACACAACCTCCAGGAGCACAGCATCGTGCTGGTCCGTGGCGGTCGTGTGAAGGACCTCCCTGGTGTCCGCTATCATATCGTCCGCGGCACCCTGGACGCGTCCGGCGTAAACGGCCGTAACCAGAGCCGCTCCAAGTACGGTACCAAGCGTCCGAAGCCAGGCGCAGCCGGAGGTAAGAAGAAGTGAGTCGCCGCAAGAGTGCAATCAAGCGCAGCGTTCTTCCTGATGCGCGCTACGACAGCCAGACAGTGTCGAAGTTCATCAACGTGTTGATGATCCAGGGAAAGAAGTCCACTGCCGAAGGGATCTTCTACCGCGCTATGGATATCGTCGAAGAAAAGACGAGCCAGCCCGGCGTAGGTGTTTTCAAGCAGGCGCTCAACAACCTCAAGCCGGTTGTCGAAGTCAAGTCGCGCCGCGTTGGTGGTGCCACCTATCAGGTGCCGATCGAAGTGCGACAGGACCGCCGCACAGCGCTCGCAATGCGCTGGCTTATTCTCTACTCACGTGCCCGTAACGAAAAGAGCATGGAAGAGAAGCTGGCCAACGAAGTCCTCGCTGCCAGCCGCGGCGAAGGAAACGCCATCAAGAAGAAGGACGATACCCACCGTATGGCCGAAGCCAACAAGGCTTTCGCTCACTACCGCTGGTAAGAGTTCAAATGCAAAACGCCCCGGAGATCCCGGGGCGTTTTGTTGTTTATGTAACTGAGTGGTGGTGCGGTGCGTGATACGCACTGAGTTGCGCGGCGCAACTGCGCTCAGCGCCTCGCCGGTGTACCGAACGGTGGTATCGACGCTGCTATGAACTTCCGGATGTCCTCATTGGACGTCACCAGATCCTCGGCGCGCAGATACATCATGTGCCCCGAACGGTAGCCGTGGAATGTCATGCGATCCTGCAGCCGGCCATTGGGGTCCATTGCCCACATGTTGTACTTGGCGTCGAAGTAGGGAGTGCCGCCGTCGTAGTAACCCGACTGCACCATAAGATGGAGATACGGGTTGGACGCCATCGCCTGCTGCAGCTGGAGACCGGTGCGTTCACCCGAGCGGTTCCACGGATTCACGGGGCCAAAGAGCCAGTACTGCAGGTCGGTCTTGAAGCCGAGTTTTTCGCGCAGGTAAACGTTGATAGCGGGGGCAAAGGCGTGATTCCATGAAGTGAGCGCCGGGTCGTAATCGGGTGCCACGCCGGCGTCGAGCCGGTCGAGACCGCGATAACGTGAATCAAGGCGCCCGATGGTGAGCCCTTTGTCGCGCAGCAACTCCTTCCAGAAGAAGTTCGTGGGGACGGCGAAGTTGTATTCCAGGACGACCTTTTCGGAGAGGCCGCTGTAGCGCGCCATCTTTGCTGCGATCTCTTTGCGCGTAGTGGCGCTCAGTGAACCACCGCGGGCAATTGCAGGGAGAAGTTCGTCGAGCGTGAATTTTTCAACTTCAGGGAGCAGCTGATCCAGATCGCGCTGCTGCAGGTCGGCCGGCAGGACTTTGTGATACCACGCTGTTGCAGCGTAGTACGGCAGGAGGTTGGCGCTTGCAACCGGACCTGCGCGTTCGAGCCCGAGCCCGGTCGGCGAGACGAGGATCACGCCGTTCAGGTACATCCACTGGGAGTTCTGCAGGCTGCCAGCGAGACCGGCAACACGCGTTGTGCCATAGCTCTCACCGATAAGGAACTTCGGTGAGCTCCACCGTTCGTGTCTGGATACAAAAACTTCCAGCCAAGAGGAGAGGTACGCGATGTCTTCGTTGACACCGAAGAACTGTTCGCGGTTGGCGTCGCCTATGATGCGTGAAAAGCCCGTGTTTACCGGGTCCACGTAAACGATGTCGGCGACATCGAGTATGGAGTTTGGATTTTCAGTGACTCCGTAAGGCTGGACGGGGTAGCCTTCGCTGTCGATGCGGAGCATGCGGGGGCCGGTGTATGCGATGTGCATCCAGAGTGAACCGGAGCCTGGTCCGCCATTGAAGGAGATCACCAGCGGCCGCGTCTGTCGATCGGTGACATCACTCCGCTCGTAGTAGGTGTAGAAGAGCGTCGCATTGGGCTGCCCTTTGGCATCGCGAACGGGTTGCGTGCCGATTGTAACGCGGTAGGGGACGCGCTTCCCCTTGATCGTTACGGCATCAGTGGATGTGATGGCGGTGTCGATGGGGACACGGATGACGCCATCACTTGCGGGAGAGACGCGTACAGCTGCTGTCTGCCCTGATTGCTGTGAGTTGGCCGGTACGACTGCAATTGCAGAGGCGGCGGTAATCAGTATTGCAGCTCTGGCTGCGGCGGTTGTGCGTTGCAGAAACATGGGTCTATACCGGTGCAGTACTGGAGAGTGCAGTGCGGGCGCCTGTGCCTGAGTTGGCCGGCCTGAGTGCACTGTCTGTCAGACCCGAAGTATAAGGGAGCAGAGAGGGGTTTGCTGCCCCGGTTGCGTGTGCAACGCTGTTTAAGCGAGCTCCAGGGCTCAATGGTTGCCTCGCGCGCCCCGATATCGAAGCACGCTGCGGCTGCTTATGTCAGACGGTGTGTCCGCTGACGCGCGCTGCGGTTACGCCGTAGATGGTCACTCCGGATGACAATGTGATTTCCGGTGCAGTGACTGTTGTGGGACGGTTGGGTGTGCCGGCAAAGGAGTTGGACTGCATATGGAGCGCGCGCTCACCGATGATCGGGCCTGCCACAACGCTCTGCTCACCGATATGGATATCTTCGCGCGCAGTGAGTGCGCCTTCCACAACATTGGAGCCAACGAGCTGAATGCTTCGGCTCGCTTTGATGCTGCCGAGCACTCGCGCTCCCTGTTCGAGTACCAGGGACCCCTGTATTACGAGACTTTCCGGAACAACGGTTCCTGCAGGGATAACCAGGTCGCCCTGAATCCGGAGTGTATCCGGACTCATCTGGGTGATCCTGTCGGTCATCGGACGCGCCCATGGTTCACCTCGCACCCGGTCGGCCGGTTGCGGCGGGATAAACTCGTCGCTTTCACTGCCGGTGACGATGCGCGGCGCGTGCATACGTTCGAACTGAACACCAGGTGCCAGACGGATCTCAGCGTCGGATGTGGCGCGGCCAAAAAGTGCGCTGCCGGAAGCGGCACGGAGTATCCCTCTGGCGTGCACCCACCTGAGCACCACTGTGTCTGCGGCAAGCGTTGCGTCGGCAGCAGCCAGAAGCGCGCGCATCCGCACACCCTTTCCACCCAGGAACGCCGAACGCGCGTACACCTCTGAATCCACAGCGAGGTGATCGGGAAGCGGTGACGCCACATCGATTACAACAACGTCTTCCAGTCCGGCAGGGGCGTTATCGCCTGTGCGCGGTACACCGGGGCGCGAAACCAGATCGCGTGCTGCACTGGCGTTCCGGAAGACACGCACGTTCGTGTTGTCGTGCAGAGTGAACGTTGTAAGCGGTTCAACCTTTGCCGGTGCAAGTGCGCCTTCGTCGAGCGCGCTGCCATAGCGGATATCAAGCTCGCGTACGAGCCCGGAGGTTTCCGCGTAGCGTGTGAAGCCTTCTGCGAACCATGTCAGATCGCCGGAGTCATTGCCAACGCCTGAGAGTGGTGAAGCATCGCGCGGACGCACAAGTTCAACAATTGCCGGTATGAACGGCAGTGTAACCCAGGCCAGAAAAACCAGGAGCAACAGGACAAAGGCAACTGTGGGAGACATCAGGCTGCCTTCCTGAAGCGTTCAGTTTTCTGCCAGTTTACCGGTCGGGTCCGCGACCAGGAGCTCCGCGACAGAGTTGCCCGCGACACTGAGAACATGCTGACGAGGAAACCCAGAAGCAGGAACGGCAGCATCCGGATCCTTTCGCGGGAACCGTCGAGCCGCGCGGCAGTCGCGACTTCAAAGAAGGCCGCGAAGTTGCCTACAGTATTGAACGACGTGATCGCGAGCAGCGTGATCTTTCCCCACTCCGGCGGATAACCGGTGTAGAAGAGCACCATCGTGCAGATCCAACCCATGATAAGCACGAGCGGAACCACAAAAACGCCGAGCAGAAGCACGCCATCCACCATCTGCCAGAATGGAATACGCTTGCGGTTCCGGATCATCGATCCGACGTATCGCGACAGTGCCTGGTTGTGCCCCTTGGCCCAACGCTGGATCTGACGAATGCGCGTATCCCAGTTTTCCGGCACTTCTTCGTAGCATTCGCTTCTGTTCTGATAGACGACGTCCCACCCTTGCATAACGAGGCGTACAGTTACGTCTGTGTCTTCAGCGAGTGAGTCGGTGTTCCAGCCGCCTACAGCTTCGAGTGCACTGCGCCGGACACCGCCGACTGTGCCGCCGTACTGCGGAATAAGCCCCAGGTTCATGCGGGCCTGCTGGTCCACCTGATAACCGCCAGCGCGCTCCAGATCGAGCAGCCTGGTGAGCAGCGAGAGGCCCACATTGAGCGGAACTACGCGCCCCATAACAGCACCGACCTGTGGGTCAAAGAACGGTGCACTGAGTTGCTTGAGAAGTCTCCGCCCGGGGATGTAGTCCGCGTCGAATACCAGATGGATCTCTTCGCTGCGCGTTGCTGTGGCTTCGGCGAGTGCGGCAGCCTTGCCAGGCTTGCCGTCGTCACGCAGGAACGGAAAGATGCGGGTTGGATAGCGCTCGGCGTATTCTGCAATGATTGCACGGGTACCATCGGTTGAACGGTCATCAACGGGGACGATAACCATGCGGTCTTCCGGATAGTCGGCGGCCAGAAGCGCGTCGAGTGAATCGCGGATGACAAGTTCTTCGTCGTGTGCCGGTACAAAGACTGCGATATGCGGCCATTCGGCTACAGTGACATCGACAAACGGCTGACGGTGTTTTCCGAAGAGCCGGTTGAATGTGAACCAGTAGTGGCGGATCGTATAAATCGACAGGATTACAACTGCGATCCAGAGCCCGATATCAGCGAGCAGTACGATCATGCGGCCACCTGCACCGAAGGTGGTGTTTCAGGCGATGCGGGAATCGCGCGCTCTTTCCAGTCGAGCGTTCCGCCGGAACGCCAGCTCATCCCCCAGCCGTATAGCGCGACATAAACGAAGATGTCGAGAAGTATACCGAACACCAGGAAGAGAACCGGCATTGCAAGCAGTGACACATGGCTGATGATCCATGCATGCACTGTTGCCTGAAGCGGAATCATGACCGCGAGATGCACGACGAGTGCAACGGCAAGGAATACCTTGTGAATGAGCGGGAACTCGAAAACGAAGAACGTCAGCGCCACAAGAAACGGCGACAACACCAGAATCACGATACCGCTTTGCAGCAGCCCACCGATGTAACCGGACAGGGTGTATGCGAATGGCGGTTCTGCAAGTGTGAACCAGAGCTGTGCGGAGAGCTGAACGATTGCGATACCGCGCAGCAGGTATCCGAGTGGCAGCGCACGTCCGCGGAGCAAAACACCGAGCAGTGCAAGTACGGCAACGGCGATCCAGCCGCCGATCATCTGTGTCTGCGTCGGCCATTCGGCGGCCGCCGTGTAATAGGGGATAGCGGTGTAAAGCGTCGGGATGAATTCCACCACGCGTGTCGCGACGCCGTCGAGCGCAAGCGGCTGATACAGCCATGCGAACAACATGCGCCACCCTTCGAGGATGTAGTCGAGCGCGACATACACGCCGGTAGCAAACGCTGCCGGCAGAATCACGAGATCAAGTAACAGCCACCGCGAAACCTCGAGGCCGATCATCGCCCTGTGGGGCGCGATGCGACCGCCGCGGACTCCGCGACGCCTCAGTACGTCGATGCGACGGTTCGGATTACCAGTAACGCGCGACACCGAGCGTCACTCCGGAACGGGTGTAATAGGGATTGTGGTACATATCGAGCTGCAGGCTCAGTGCAGCGGAAGCACCCAATCGTTCGCGCCAGGCAAGCGCTGCCTCCTGCGATGCAAAGTGTGTAAGAGTGGTTGATACGTTGAGTATCTGCCACCCTTCTGTACCGCCAATGAAGCGCGCTGAAAAGGTGCGCCTGTCACTTGGGGTGTACATCGCGAGGCCGTGTATGCGATGACTCTTTATTGAGCCCGGAGAACTGGTGTTGTATCTGATTCCGCTTTCGAGGACCAGGTTGTGAGGCGCATACCAGGTGATGGCACCGATTACTGCTTTATCGCGCAGATCTTCGACAGACTGCACAACAGAAGCGCCGAGTACGGTTTGCACTGCGCGTGATTCACCCCATTTGCGTCCGATGAGTCCATCGGCGCGGTATCTGGGGAAGATCGGTGCGCCGTCACCAACGGATCCGCCCAGGAGGTGGAACCAGCGGTCTGTCCAGTCGTAGCGATGTGCCAGCCCGCCCTGGATCCCCTGCTCACCGAATGCACGGAGTGCGAGCACATCTGCGAAGAGTGTCTGGCGTGCAGCGGGGAAGACGGCGCGTGCATAGATGCCGCTCCAGTCTCCGTAGTCGTTGGAGACCGTCTGGTAGAGTGCGTGTGCTTCAACAGAGCGGCCCGTGAAGCCGCCGGCAAGTGGTGCCTGCGCGAGGATCAGAGAGGTCGCGGTTGCAGTTGGCTCTACTGCAACGAGCAGAGCTGCGGCCGCAAAGACAGCGGAACACCGGCGCAATGTTGCGCTGTGTTTCCGCGTGTGTTCCCGCGTGTGTTTCCGCGTGTGTTTCCGCGTGTGCTTCTGCGTGTGCTTCTGCATGTGTAATGCAGCTGTAGCGGCGATTCCCTTCGCCGGTATGATCATGGCTATGGCGCTCCAGCTGCCAGTTTATCGGTTAGTGCGCTGCTCAGAAGTGAGTGGTGGTCCAGCCGGCGCGGGCCGTGCACGCCACCCTCACGCGAAAGACGTTGATACAGCACCTCTGTTATGCGCTCTGCTGCATGTCCGTCGCCAAATGGATTGGTGCCGGATGTCATGCGTGTACGGAGAATCTTGTCGTCGAGCAGTTTCGTGGTCCAGTCAACGATGGAATCCCGTGATGTGCCAACGAGGCGTCCAAAGCCGGCGTCGATGACTTCGGGGCGTTCAGTGCAGCTTCTGAGGATCAGGATCGGCTTGCGGAAGGAGGGCACCTCTTCCTGAATGCCACCTGAATCGGAGAGCACGAGTACGCACCTGCGCATGACTTCCAGCAGGTCTCCGTATGGGAGTGGATCCACGAGATGGATTCCTTCTACAGTACCGAGCCGGGCGTACACCACTTCGCGGACCCGTGGGTTCGGATGCACCGGGAAGATGATCTGAACGTTCCGGGTGGCAACGATCTCAGTGAGTGCGTCGCAGATGCCGTGCAACTGATCGCCCTGCGATTCCCTGCGATGCACAGTGGTGAGCACAACGGGTGTGCTCCAGTCGATCGTGTTCAGCTGTTCGGTTTCGAAGTTTTCGCGCCCGGGGAAACTGCCGAGTGCATCGACAACGGTGTTGCCGGTAACGAAGACGTCGTCAGCGGGA
Source organism: uncultured Gemmatimonadaceae bacterium (assembly GCA_964506655.1). Classification (GTDB taxonomy): domain Bacteria; phylum Gemmatimonadota; class Gemmatimonadetes; order Gemmatimonadales; family Gemmatimonadaceae; genus Gemmatimonas. The sequence goes on along the minus strand of CAZDMG010000039.1, from coordinate 2,193 downwards.
ATCCCTTCTGCGAGGAGATTGCTTCTGGCGTCGTCCGTGGGCGCGAAGTGCACGGTAGCGGTGCAGGTAGCGATGCGTCTGTTGACTTCTTCGGGGAAGGGGCTGCTCAGGTCGAAGGAGCGTAGGCCGGCTTCGACGTGTCCGATGGGGATCCCCTGATAGAAGGCGGCAAGCGATGCGGCTGTGACCGTGGAGGTGTCGCCCTGAACCAGGAGGAAGTCCGGCTTATGGGCGATGAAGGCCTCTGTGAGTGCCGTCATGGCGCGCGCAGTAAAGACACCGAGGTTCTGTCCGGTCTGCATAAGACCCAGGTCTATGTCGGGGGTGATCCCGAAGACATCGAAGGCCTGGGTGAGCATCTCTCTGTGTTGCGTGGTTGCAACGACGAGGGGTTCGAGCGCATGGTGCTTTTGGATAGCCGCGATGACCGGAGCCATCTTGATGGCTTCGGGGCGGGTACCAACGACAAGACAGATGCGGTGCACTGGGTTTCTGTTCACGTAAATAAGACGAACCGGAGCCGCTCAGGAAACGAGGGCTCCGGTTTGTGTGACACTTTTGCGTGTCCGGGCCACGGGTTGGCCCGGCAGGTGTTTTCGTCGGTGCTAAGTCCGGTACTGGGTCCGGTATTAAGGGGGTAATTTCAGCCGTTGTCAGGCTGGGTGGTGCGACGTCTGCGTGCGGCTGCCCCACCGAGCGCGGCAAGGCCAAAGCCAAGCAGGAGGACGGTGGACGGCTCGGGGACCACGTAGTCGAAGTTGGCATCGACGACGGTCTGGCCATTGAAGCCCATGCGGACGTTGTCCACGAACCCCTGGTATGGGAGGGGCCACTGGCTACCGACGCCAACGGCTATCCCGATGACCTGGGTGTTGGCGCCAAGGCAGGTGCCAAGGAGCTGCTGGAGCGCTGAGGCTTCAGCGTTCCCCTGCCAGAAGGTGAAGTCTCCCATGTTGCAGCCCTGGCCGCCTGTAACTGCGTACTGGGCGTCGGAATAGGGGCGGAGGTACCAGAAATTGCCGAGCTGCATGTCGAAGGTGGAGACCCACTGATCGACGGGTGTAGCGCCGCCAATACCGCCGGCTTCGGGGGACTGCTGGTTAAAGTAGCCTTCCCAGACGAGTTCGGTCTGGATGATTTCCTCGCCGATCTGCTCAGCGAGTTCCAGGCGGAGAACCGGGGTTTTGTTGAGCCAGTCGCAGGGCGGGATGGGGTATGTCTGCGAGACATCGCAGGGTGTATCCCACCCGGGCATTCCGACTCGGAACCAGTCGAACGAGAGCGATGTGAGGCTTGCGAGCGACCCGAAGGAGCCGGTGGTATTCCAGTTGGCGAGCGATGAAGCCTGGTCTCCGCCTGCGTAGTGGTACCAGAAGGCCCAGTCGGGGTAGTCGCCGTTCTGCTGTCCGGTTACGGAGAGCTGGAGTGAGCCTTCCTGATAGCCACCCCATCCGAGCATGGGGTTATTGCGAGTGACTTCGGCGTAGCCATTGCCCTGTATGGAAGGGATCCAGCCGTTACCGGTGCCGAGCGTGACCGACCCACCGGGACCAACGACCTGTCCCTGCGCGAAGAGCGGCGCGCCGGCTGGTGTTGCCACTATAAGAGCGGCAACGGCGGTCAGAGATAGACGGAAAGCGTTATTGAACATGTGATGATGAATCAGATTAAGTGGCTCGTGTGCGGTAGTGACTGCCGCTTCTGCCGTTGTGTGGTGCACGAGCCATGCCACGCGTTGCCCGGGGATACCCATCAGTTGGGAGGTAGTTTCCGGGGAGTGGCGTGGTGCTTATGTGTATATCTTTAATATAGACAAATTGTTGTCGTTGTGGTACTTAGGGTGTGTGGGCCTGAGTGTTGGTCGCGTGCTTCGGCAAGGGGGAGTGTGGCGCGCGCGGGACAAGGGTGTGGATGCGGGCTGGTGTGCAGTTGCATCAGTGTGGCGTGTCAGCGACAGCAGGCCGCGGGTGGTGTGTGGCGTTATAGGGACAGCTGTAAGTAGCGGCGGAGGAGGCAGGTGTCAGTTTCTACCCGCGGGCGGAGTGTCGACCGGAAGGACATGTCTAATGGTGTAAAACAGAGGACATTTCCAATGGTGTTTGGCACAAGCCAACACAGTGGTCTTGACAAGGTCAGCCGGCTGGCCGAGAATTCCGCAAGGGCGGTTCTAGGTTTCGCAGTGGTCCAGCCCTG
>CAZDMG010000038.1:0-20853 GCA_964506655.1 uncultured Gemmatimonadaceae bacterium | reverse complement strand
GGCAGCCTGAGCCGCTCAGCTGCCTTCCATAAGGGCGTCAGATCCGGGTCGTCTATACGAAGCCTTGAACCGTCACGCTTGCGGATGGAAAGACCCAGCGACTTGCTGATCTCACCGATACCCACTGCACCGGCAGCCACATCCCGCTCCAGCTGCGCCACCGCGCGCTCCGCCCACCCGGGGCCAACATCATTGAAGTTCACGCCAGCCAGTACGCGCACGCGATTAGCTGCACCCGGCGTCGCGCGCACCACCGACATGATGTTCCCGATCCTCTCTCCAGAGACATTATCGGCGGCAACCATTACGCCGATATTGAGGCTGTCCATTGAGCGGATAAGACTAGCCACCCCCTCTGTTGAACCCAGCAACGCTGACGGGTGACCATGGAAATCGATTACCGGAAACTTCGCCCGCGGCACCGGATGCACGGGCGCCTTTAGCGTTGACTTAGGCCTGTAGTCCAGGAGCCCGGGGATTGGGAGCGCTGGCGCCTGACACCTCTGCGGACGCACCTCGGTCATCCCAGACGGACAGCTTTCCCCAGCCTGGATCTGAACGCCCGCACCCGCACCGCGGCCGCCCGGAGGCTGCGCAACAAGGGGCACGGCCAGAAGAAACCCCGAAACAGGGGCAATCAGACTTACAGGGATAACTCGCATCTCAGTTCTCCGGTATTGGGGGGCCGTAACGTACCAATCCGGATTACCCCACAGCAACCCGCACTCCCACACACTTACCCGCAATCCCGGAACCCTCCCGGAGGCCGGGAGGCCGGGAGACCGGCGGACGTCCCAATATGATTTTCGCACCAATTGGTCGGCTTTTGAGCTGGTGCGCCGTGATTTCACGCGTTCTTGTTTACCATGGCATGTACCAAGGTACAAACCCCTATCCGCCCTGAGGCCCAAAAGTGAGTACACAAACTGCTTCGACTATACCGCGACACTCTCCTTCATGGTCGCCGCTCCGCAACTCTCTCGCCACACTGGCTCTGATCGCACTTGCTGCGTGCGGGTCCGACACCACCGACCCACCTGAACCAGTCACTATCTCCATCTCTCCCACCACCGCAACGCTGCAGGGTGGAGGAACCCAGCTCTTCACCGCCACCGTCGCAAACGGCGCTACCAACGAAGTCACATGGACTTCATCCGGCGGCACACTCACCGGCTCCGGCAACAGTCGCACCTTCACCGCACCAATCAGCGGTGGAAACTTCACGGTTACTGCCACAAGTGTCGATGACGCCACCAAGAAGGCCTCGGCATCCGTCACCGTAACCGCTGTCAGTGTCGCCATATCACCGTCCAACGCTACCGCCGACGCCGGTGGAACAGTCGCTTTCAATGCCACTGTCAACGGCTCATCCAATTCCGCTGTTACATGGACTGCAACAGCCGGTACCATTAACGGCAACGGAAACTCGGCAACACTTACCACACCTGTTACGGGTGGCAGTGTTACGGTTACAGCGACCAGCGTCGCGGACCCGACCAAGTCAGGTACAGCCTCCGTTACTGTCTCGCGCGCCGATATCTCCATTTCACCCTCCGCCAGTACCGTTTACCGTGGCGAAGGGGTGACTCTCAATGCTGATGTAACAGGCATCGTCGACAAGAGCCTCGAGTGGAGTGCCAGCTGTGGTACCATTGCCGGAAGCGGCCAGACCGTAGTCTGGACTGCACCGGAAGCCGCAGGCAGTTGCACAGTTGCAGCCACAAGCGCTCTCGACGATTCACGCAGCGATGAAGCCGAGCTGACGATCCGCCGCGAATGGCGAGCTGCTGCAACGGACGACAACGACGATGGCGCATGCACATGGTCGCATTGCTCAATTCGTGAGGCTATCAATGCGGCTAATGCCAACCCGGATGTTGATACTGTCAGGATCGTAAGTGCAGCTGCCGGTGCATCCAGCGCATTCGGTATGCGCGTGAACACCTTAAACGATGGCGCCACCATCAAACTCGGCAACGCGCTGCCGCCAATTACCACAACCATTCACATCATAGGGCCTGGAAGCAGCAACCTCACCATCGACGCTGCGGCTTCCACATCCAACCCGCGACGCGTCTTCACCTTCAACAGCGGAAGCGGATCAGTGCAGGGAGTCACGCTCACCGGCGGCTTCCTGAACAATGAACCCGGTGGTGCCGTACGGATCACTGACGATGCGGATATCAGCCTCACGGATGTCGCAGTTGCCGGAAACACGGTTGTAGCAGGCTATGGCGGCGGCATCTCCGTCGAAGCGGGTACTGCAACGCTTACCAACGTTGCAGTAACAGACAACAAGACAACGGGCAACTTTGCGCCGGGCGGTGGCATCAGCGTGGTGAACAACGGCACGCTGAGCGTGACAGGCGGCAGCATTTCAGACAATGAAGTCACAACAGGCTGGGGCGGCGGCCTTCGTATCATCAACGGTACTGCGTCCTTCACCGATGTCACCATCTCACGGAACAAGTCAACAGTCGGCGGTGGTGGTGGCCTCCTGGCTGAAGAAGGAATCACCTCCATCACACTCAACGGCGTCACACTCGAAGACAACCAGACCACGGGCGGTGGTGGCGCAATAAGAGTACTGAATGGTGCAACCGCATCCATTACCAACAGCACCTTCCGAGGGAACAAAACCGGTGGCGTTGGCGGCACAATCGAAGCGGGTAACGTCCCTGCACTTTCCATCAGTGGCAGCACAATCACAGAAAGCCGTTCCGAGACGGCGGGTGGTGCGCTTTACATGTGGGGCACAAACACAGCCAATATCACTGGCACTGACTTCACCGATAACTATGGCCGAGACGGCGGAGCAATCATGCTGCGCGACAACACAACCGTCACCATAACCGGCGGGATCCTGGACAACAACTCCGCCCAGACCAACGGCGGCGCCATGGGCGTCCTTGAATCATCAATCCTTACACTCAACGAGGTCACTGCCACCAATAACAGAGTACTGGGCAATGCATTCGCAGGTGGCGCGGTCGCGGCCTCCGGCCCGACAGAGATCATTGTCAATGGAGGAACCTTCGCCGACAACTCAACCGCTATAGGTGCCGGCGGCGCGTTCTTCAACAGTTCCGGGAAACTCACTCTGAACAATATCACGGCCCTCAGGAATCTGTCCGACGGCAACTATGCCGGCGGTGCTGTGTTTGTCATCAATGGCGCAAATCTCACCGTCAACGGCGGCACATATTCAGACAACAGGGCTACATACTTCGGCGGTGCAATTTCCGTGTGGGGTGCAGACGCTGTAATCAGGGGCGCGACATTCACCCAGGACTCAGCACTTGCTGGCGGAGCCATTTCTGTAACAAACGACGGTACGCTTGTGGCCGATAGCATTACCATAAGTGACAACAAGGCTTTCACCAGCGGTGGCGGTGTTTATATCGCAAATAATTCGGTTGTCACCATCACCGGCAGCAGCTTCTCCGGCAACAGGACCGTCAATACAGACGTGGCCAATGCACCGGGCGGCGGCATTTACCGCAATGCAGGCACAGGCAAACTGACTATTCATAACAGTACCTTCACCAACAATACCGCATGGGGGCAGGGTGGCGGAATCAATATTACCGGGTCCGGTGCATCCGAGTTGGACAACCTCACACTCTCCGGAAATTCGTCACGGGCAGGTGGCGGTGGTGCTCTGGTCGCTCAACATACCGCCGTCATAACCAACTCAACCTTCTCCGGAAACACCACAGTAGACGGCCAGACACCGGGCTACGGTGGCGGACTGGCAGTCTCCTCAACGGCTATTGCCACAATTACAAACAGCACGTTCTCCGGGAATTCAGCTGAAGCGCACGGTGGCGGACTGGCAAGCAACGGCGCGAGCACCATACTCAACAGCACATTCGTGGATAACGTCTCCGCACTGATCGGTGGTGGCCTGGGATCAGCTTCTATCGGCACCTACAACGTGCGGAACACGCTCCTCTCCGGCAACAAGGTTGGCACCTCACCTGGCAATTGCGGAATCGACGGAACCGCAGCCATCACCTCGCAGGGAAACAACCTCAGCGATGACAACTGCCAGTTCTTCGTGCATTCTCAGGACAAGAACAACACTGAAGCCGGCGTCGAACCGCAGCTGAAGGACAACGGTGGTGCAACCCTCACACACGCACTCCTCGCCGGCAGCGCTGCCATCAACGCCGGTAACCAGAGTGCATGTCCGGCTGTCGATCAGCGTGGCGCACCAAGAGTCGGCGTCTGCGATATCGGTGCATTCGAGTTCGGTGCTGCTGCGCCAGCACGCAGAAACTCTGCGTCGGCACCGGCAAGGATACCTGCTCCTGTCCGCAGAAGTCAGGTCGCCGCACCTCTCCAGGGCGCCGGTGGCGCAGCCTCTGCACAATCCACTTTGACAACACCGCCGATTCAACGCTGAGCCAACGCTGAGCCAACGCTGAGCCAACGCTGAGCCAACGCTGAGCCAACGTAGAACACATTCGTTGCAACTGTTGAGTGGCGTTACGTGACTCCACTCAGCAGCTGCGGCAGCTGCACAAACACATACCATTAAACAGAAGCCCCGGCAATTGCCGGGGCTTCGCTGCATCCATACTCTACACTGGGTTACTTCTTCATCATACGGAGGATGTCATCCAGTGGGTTGCCGTCGCCGTTGGCATCCAGCATGGACGCCAGACCGCCACCGGCCGACCCGGACTTGCCTCCACCCATCAGGCCGCCGAGCACCGAACCAAGCAGCCCACCCGCAGCTCCACTCGCTGCCGTCTTCGCTGCACCGCCACCACCACTCCTGGCCATATAACCAGCAGCAAGCATAGCCACGATCGGCAGCATCTTCTTGAGCACCGCAGGGTCCAGCCCCGTGGATGTCGCTGCATTCTGTGCGACCGCCCGGCTCACATCCTTGGAACCGAAAATCTCGCCCAGCAGCTGATTCCCCTGGGTTACGTCACCGGCCAGTGCCGCTGCGGCACCGCCAGCCGAGACACCTGAAGCACCGCCAGCGAGCCCCTCCAGCATGCCGGCCAGCCCTTCCGTGCCGGCGCCCGCTGCCTTCTTCTGAAAACCGCCGAGTATCGTGGGAATCAATGCAGCCATGCCGGCCTGCGCCTGTGACTCACTGATGCCAAGCTGGCCGGCAATTGACTGCGCGCCACCCAGCTGAGCCAGAATATCTGTTACCTGCATCGGTACATCTCTCCATTTTGGGGTTACACCACAATAGCGACTCTTCACCAAATATGCCTTGATATCTTGCAATCAGGGGACGCCCGGGTCTATTTCAGGAGTGTACCTGAGAAACAGCCAACCCACGCCCTTCCCAAGCGTTATGAGAGCACACAAGTACTGGCTTTCAGTCGTCGCACTCACTCTGGCCTCATTTGCCTGCTCACCACGGCAGCCGACGACTACAGCGTTTGTAATGGGGGCCGAAGGCGCCGCTGCCCGCGCCCGCGCTGACAGCATCCGGCTGCCTTATACCCAGGCGGACATCGACTTCATGTCCGGTATGATCCACCACCACGCCCAGGCTATCCGGATTTCGGGGTGGGCTGAATCACACGGTGCAGACGCCGAGGTACAGCGCCTCGCTGCGCGCATAATCAATGCGCAGCGTGACGAAATCACCCTGATGCAGAACTGGCTCACGGACAGGCACCAGACGCCGCCCAGGCCGGACAGCAAGGGGATCATGCCGATGTCTGATATGGCGGGCCATGAAGGGCACGAAGGCCATGGCAGTGGCACCGCCATGATGCCCGGCATGCTCACCGACGCACAGCTCAGCGAACTCAACGCTGCCCGCGGCCCCGACTTCGACCGGCTGTTCCTGTCGTACATGATTCAGCACCACCGCGGTGCTGTCATCATGGTGAAGGAATTGCTTTCACATCACGGTGCCGGTCAGGACGAAACTGTCTTCAAGTTCGCAAATGACGTAGATGTGGATCAAAGCACCGAAGTAAGGAGAATGATTTCAATGATGCTCGACCGCGGCCACATGCCGCCGCCACCCTTGTCCTCCAACCATTAACACTGATGCAACAGATTTCCGCGACACACCTTGCACGTAACCTCCTTCGTGGCGCGATAGCGCTCTCACTTGCAGCGCTGGTAACAGGATGCGCCGCAAGGACTGCCACGCCCCCGCCACCGCCCACTCCCGGACCAACAACCGATGCGCGCATCGGGCTCCGGGCCGGACTGCATGACGCAGGCGAAGCCGTCTCGAACATGCGCGTACTTGCGAAAGCAGTCTCGCCACCGGGCTTCGCAGGAATCACCAACTCCGATCTCGCATTTACCGGCAACTACGCCATTCAGGGTAACTATAACGGCCCGGTGGTGTGGGACATCTCCAACCCATCAAGGCCGGAACTCGTTACAGCTTTCGTCTGCCCTGCTTCGCAGAACGACGTTTCAGTCTATCGCAATCTGCTGTTCATGTCGGCAGAAGCCATGGATGGACGCGTGGATTGCCTCCCGGGTGGTGTACCTGAAGCGGTCAGCAAGAACCGCATACGCGGACTCCGTATCTTCGATATCTCCGATATCCGGAAACCGGTTCTCGTTGCCAATGTTCAGACGTGCCGCGGCTCACACACGCACACTGTCCTGGACGACCCCAGGGATCGCGACAATCTCTACATATACATCTCCGGCTCATACACTATCCGGCCATCGGAAGAGCTCGAAGGTTGTGCAGGTAATGTCGCTTCCGGTGATCCATCCTCATCGCGTCTCCGGATCGAGATCATCAAGGTCCCACTCAGTAACCCGGCCGCAGCTGCGGTTGTAAATCGCGCGAACATCTTCACAGGCCTCAACGAGCCACCTCGCCACGGTCTCTCTGCAGCAGACCTTGCCGCTGCCAAAGCCACCGGCCAGCTGATCGTACGCAACCCGCAGTCCGGTGCGGACATGATCGTTCAGTCTGGTATCGTAAAGACGCTCCTCGACAGCATCGTTAAAGCCCGCGGTGGTTCATCAATTCCGACAGCCGCCGACAGCAGTGCACTGCGCAACAACATCCAGAACATTTACAACCGGATGTTTGCAGTGCTCCCGCCGAGTGTCCCCGATCAGCCTGTGTCCGATCAGTCACAGTGCCACGACATAACCGTCTATCCGGCACTCGGCCTTGCAGGTGGTGCCTGTGAAGGACACGGCCTGCTGCTTGATATCAGTAACCCCGTCGCTCCTGTCAGGCTCGATGCTGTTGCAGACCCCAACTTCGCGTACTGGCACTCCGCCACTTTCAGCAACGACGGCTCCAAGCTGCTCTTCTCGGACGAGTGGGGTGGCGGTGGTGGTCCCAAGTGCCGCGCAGGTGACAACAAGGAGTGGGGCGCAGATGCAATCTTTGCTGTCCAGAACCGCAAGCTCGTCTTTCAGAGCTACTACAAACTCCCCGCTATACAGACCGAGTTCGAAAACTGCGTCGCACACAACGGCTCGCTGATCCCGGTGCCGGGGCGCGACATCATGATTCAGGCGTGGTATCAGGGCGGCATATCGGTGTTCGACTGGACAGACGGAAAGAACCCGGTGGAAATCGCTTCCTTCGACCGCGGGCCTGTTGATTCCACTCGCATGGTCATGGGCGGCTCATGGTCCGCATACTGGTACAATGGCAACATCTACAGCTCCGAGATTGCACGCGGACTTGATGTCGCGGAACTCGTCCCCAGTCAGTACCTGACGCAGAATGAAATCGATGCTGCAAAGACAGTGAAGTGGGACTATCTGAACGTCCAGGGACAGCCGCAGATCGAGTGGCCACCCAGCTTCGCGCTTGTAAAAGCGTTCACCGATCAGCTCGAACGGAAAGGGTGCGTTGGAAGCTCCCGCATTGCAGCCATCAGAAGTCAGATAGCAACGGCCGAAAGTGCCTCGGGCTCTGCCAGAAACACAGCGCTCGCAAAGCTCTCCGATGACGTTAACCGCAATCGCAGCTGCGACCCGGCCAAGGTCGATATGCTCCGTAAGGCAGTCGCAGACCTGCAGAACTCCATGATGTAAACAATTGTCCTGCGGCATTACAGTAGCATTATTGCAGTAACATCGTAGCAATACATTTGCCGCTGTACAGCACCGGGTTGCGGAACGGTTACCGTTCACTGCACTCCGACCGCTGTACAGCGGCAACTTGTTTCAACAGGTTTTCGTTGGCCTGTTGTTGACCGGCTTTAACTCAGCCGCGATTCCACTTTGAAATCGACCAGCCAAAGCCATCCGGGTCTGTAACGAGAAAGTTCCTTGCACCCCACGGTCTGTCGGCCGGCTCCGAATCAATAGCGTACCCCGCCGACTTGATCCGCGCTGCGATTGCATCCACATCCTGCTCAGTTGCAAAATTGAGCGCCAGCCCCACGCCCTTAACGCGGTCCCACCCCTTCGCACCGTCGTCCCGGTTGAGGAGCACACGCACAGCACCAGCGCTGAGCACTACAGTCTTCAGTACACCGTCCACCTCGTTGCGGTGATCCACTGAAAAACCAAGTGCGTCTGCATACCAGCGGAGACTGGCTGCAACATCCTTGACGGTAAGCGAAAGAGAGAGCCCTGTTCCAATGAGCGAAGCTGATGTATCTGACATGAATTGATCTGGTTGTGTGTGTTTGTAGGCGGTACTTCTATGGAGCAGCGTCCGGCGCTGAACGCACCCCAGCCATGCGGAAGAAAATAACAGTCAGCATTGCAATCACAAAAATCCCGCCAAGCGTGAGCATAAGGCCACCTGCCAGCTGCTGATCCATGCGGGCATCAAAGTTGTTGACCCTGGGCGCCAGTTCAAAGACACCGTAAACCGGGTGCGATGAAAGTATGAGCCACATCGCGATGGGTGTATGAGGCACTGAACCTGCCATCAGGCTCACGATCCGGTGGAGTGGCGGAAGCGGCTCCCTGCCAGGCGGCCGCCCCACCAATGGCCACCAGAAAAACACCGATGACACAAGCCACGCCATATCAAGCGCGAGCGATCCCCACTGAGTGAGCATCAGCGAGTCGGTAACCGGCGCCGCATGTGTGGACAAAAACGTTGCAACGAAGAGCACCGTGCTCCTCACCGGGTGCGTCAGAAACGAAACCACTGCAAGCAACGGCTTCCGGTTCGCAACCGCACGTTCCACAGCTGCAGGCATCCCGAAAACCAGAAGCGCCGGTGCAAACAACGACAGTGTCAGATACTGCACCATGTGTACGCTCGCCAGATAACCACCACCCAGCGCACCCACCGGCCAGTCAAGCGCAATCCATACCAGCAGCACACCGACGACGCCACTCACTCTCCGCGCAACAGGCACTTCGATGTCACGCAGCAGTTGACGCACATACGGCACAGCCAGAAGCAGCACAAAAAGCCACACGCCTGGATACGGTCTCCAGTCCCAGCTCCAGGGTATCCCCTGCGCAGAGCACCACCACTGAATATCCAATAGCTCCTCAGCAGCGAGCTTTAAGGTCAGTGTGCGTGCGCATCGTTATCAAGCAACCGCTCCAGCTCTGAATACTCCCGGACAACAGCCCGCACCTCTGCTGTTCCGGCCATCGCGAATACAATTTTTACATTGAGCGAATCACCGGCCACCGGCCTGAGCCCGGGAAGCGTGAACATCGCATGCAATCCGCCCGGACGAAAGAGAATCGGCGAACCGGCAGACACCACAAGCGCGCCGGCACTCTGCATCCCGCCATCACGCGAATCGTGAAGCGCTGCATCCACACCTTCAACACTCACCGACAGGAGAGTGTCCACAACAAGCGTGTCCACTGTAAGCGTGTCCGCCGCTGAAGATGCAACCGTGAAGTACATCGCCAATGGCGCATCACCCGCCTGCGCAGGAATCACAACGTCACTCACTTCCAATGAGCCCACAGTCACGCGCGGCAACTCTACGCTGGCCACCGCCACCGGCTCCCTGCTGCTGTTACAACCCAACGTGGCAATTACACCTACACACAAGGGATACAGAGCGGTGCGCGCCCAACGATAAACGCAAAGCCGGTTAACGCCACGCCGGCTAAAACCCCGCCGACGCGCGACACTGCCATACACGCCACGTAACCGCCCTGAGTCGCCCCGCTTCACCACCAACTGCCCTTTACCAGACGCGGCAGGTCCGCGGCCCAGTCCTTCTGCCGCGTGCCAAACGGATACATCACATGCGCAAGATTGTCAGACCGCGAAAACACAATCACCTGCGCAGCATGCATTACATCGTACGCGGAATCCGCTTCGCTCTGCTTGTTCGTATATGCATTCGCCAGATACAACCCTTTCTGCAGACGCGCTACCTCATCCTCCGGACCGGCAATCCCCACAAACGTCGAATCAAAGGCGTTAAGCCAGGTACGCAATCGCTCCGGTGTATCGCGCTCAGGATCGACAGTTACAAATACCACCTTCACCTTCGATCTCGTTGATGGCGGTGCGTCGCGCAGCACGGCCGCAAGATTCGCCATATGCACAGGACAGACATCAGGGCAGTTTGTATAGCCAAAGAAAAGCGCCGTCGCATATCCGTCGGTATCCGCTCGCAGATCAAACGGCCTCCCCTCGGTATCTCTCAGCACAGCATCGGGCTTCTCAAGCGGTACCGGCAACTCGGCACCATGGTACCCACTCGGCGATGTCCCTGTACCCTGCTTACAACCACCGGCCGACAACAACACCAAAACTGCTGCAGCAAAGCCCGTCGCCAATCTCGCAATGCGATCTGTCATCTGTCGTCCGAGCTCACCAACTCATGCAACTGTCGCAGCAACTCATCATCTGTAACACCCGCGACACCCTCTGCATCTTTGCTTGCCACAGCACCTGACCCGTTGGCAGCATTGGGCAGCACCGCGCCCCGACCGCTCCGCTTCTGCGTCGATCGGCGGAGCCACGAAACCAGCCATGCGCCGCCCAGCACCAGTATCACAACAGGCATGATCCACGCCAGAAGCCCAACCCCGCGCTTCCGCGGTGCGCCCAGCACGCCATCTCCGTACGCCGACGTCAACCTGTCCAGAATCTGATTCCTGCTCTCGCCCTTCTCGGCAAGGTCCACTACAGCCCGCCTCAGCGAATCCGCCGCCGGACTCGGGCACGCTGCCAGAGTAAGCCCAGGGCAGAACGGGCTCATCGTCTCATTGATCACATCGCGTGCAACTTCCGGCATCGTGGATGTGCGCGCTGCGCCACGCGAACCCGCTACACCCGTCGAATCAGACTGCCCGGGTGAGGCAGAAATCGGTATCAGCACCAGGACAGCGCCGCTCATCACAATTCGCAAAAATCTGTACATCGACGCCGTTTCACGGAGTGTCACTCTCTGGGCACACGGATGCCTTGGCCGCTTCCGGTACCTGATCGCATGGAATCTGGGTATTATTAAGAATAGCCACTACTGCCAGACTGTTGCAGTCACCGGCCACGATCAACCCAAACGACCCCACTGGCCGTGGTCCCGCCTTCACCTTGTACGAGGATGTGCACAGATGACGAGACTCCTTAAACCCTTCGCCCTTTCCATTGTACTGGTCGCCGTTGCGGCACCGTACGCTTCAGCCCAGATCGGTGGTGCCATCGGTCGCCGCGTCAACAACGCTGTCGAACGGAAGGTCAACAACAAAATCGATCAGAAAATCGAAGAGATGGTCAACAAAGCTGTCGACCAGTCCTTCGATGCCATGTTCGGCGATGGCTCACCCTCGGCCGATAAATCCGGCAAAACGCCCGGTACGCCGCGACTCTTCAACCTCCTGCCAAACGCGCCCACCGAAGCACGCTACGACTTCGACGCCACCATTACCTACAACATCGAGCGCTTCGGCAAGAATGGCAAAAGCAACGACAAAGCCACCATGCTGATGCAGTTCGCCAAAAACGCTCCTTTCATGGGTGTACAGTACACACCTTCCAAAAAGGAGAAAGGGAGCGGCGATATCACCGTGATCTTTGATTCCAAAAACGAATCCATGGTCATGCTCATGCAGTCGGAAGACCAGAAGTTCTCAATGGCCTACGGCTGGAGCGATGCGCTCCGCTACGCTGAAGCGGCTGCTGATACCGACAACGCCATCTACGCAGAGGGCGCCGATCAGACTGTCGGCAACGTCACCTACAAATACATCGGCAAAAAGAAAATCGCTGGCTACGACGCCGAAGGTTACCGCGCTGATGACGCAGACGGCACAGTTTCAGAAGTGTGGGTTTCGCGCGATGCTGCACTCACCTTCGCACGCATGATGGGTGCCACCGCATCAATGAAGCAGCTCCGCACCATGCCTGCCAATCACCCAGTCGGCATGCTCCTCGAAGCCAACTCCACTGAAAAGAACGGCGAGCGTACCTTAATGACTGCCGTCAAAATCGACCCGAACGCCAGCGTGCGGATCGACATGTCGGAGTTCCCGCAAATGGGCAAAGCAGCCACCGAAGGTAAGTAACAGAACACCGACAACAGCTGTACTGTAGCGTACACTACAGTACCCTACAGTACCCTAAGGTACTCTACCGTACTCTGCCCCACACTACCGCGCGTCCTGGTCCAGCAGTTCCCGGACGCGCGGTATCACCTTCGTACCGTAGAGCTCAATACAGCGCATGAGCCGCTCATGCGACAGAGTGCCTGCGCTGTATTTGAGATCGAACCTGTCCACACCAAGCACCCGGACGGTGGCAGCGATCTTCTGCGCCACAGTTTCCGGCGAGCCCACATACAGCGAGCCGTGTGCGATCTCGGTGTCAAACGCCCCGCGACTAAGCGGCGGCCAAGCGCGGTCACGACCGATACGATCCATCATCGCCTTGTACGCAGGCCACAGCGCCTCCACCGCCTCTTCATCTGTGTCCGCGATATGACCCGGTGAATGCATCGCAATCGGCTGCAGTTCCTTACCGGACTTTTCAAGCGAGCGATGATAGAGATCGATGTACGGCGCAAAGCGGCGCGGATCACCACCGATAATCGCAAGCGTAAGAGCCATTCCATAACGCGCTGCACGCACCACCGATTCAGGACTCCCGCCCACACCGATCCATGTCCGCATGGGCGGCGCCTCGGTCTTGGGATACACCTGCTGATTCCACAGCCGCTCGCGTGTCGTACCCTCCCACGTCACAGCTTCCTCCTTCAGCAGTTCCGCAAAGAGATCCAGCTTCTCTTCAAAAAGTACCGAGTACTGACTGAGGTCGAAACCAAAAAGCGGAAAGGACTCAGTGAACGAACCGCGCCCCAGAATGATCTCCGCACGCCCCGATGAAGCCGCTGCGATAGTTGCAAAGTGCTGATACACTCGTATCGGATCGTCTGAACTGAGCACTGTTACTGCCGACCCCAACTTGATACGCGATGTGCGACCGGCAATCACTGCCAGAACGATCTCCGGCGCCGATACCGCAAAATCGCTCCGGTGATGCTCGCCTACCCCGAAGAAGTCGCACCCCACCTTGTCGGCGAGCTCGGCTTCGGCGATGACATTGCGGATAACCTGCGCCTGCGATAACGGCTGATCGTTGGCATCGTGCGTGACATCGCCAAACGTATCCAGCCCCATTTCCAGTGGCTTGCTCATCTCTTCTCCTACTTGCGTACGAGTGGTTTGTACTTGATACGGTGCGGCTGATCTGCGTCCGCACCTTTCCGCCGCTTGAGATCCTCGATGTACGCCTGGTAGTTCCCCTCAAACCAGACAGTCTCGGAGTCACCCTCAAAAGCGAGGATATGAGTGGCGATACGATCCAGGAACCAGCGGTCGTGCGAAATCACAACTGCACAACCTGCAAAATCCAGTAGCGCAACTTCCAGCGCACGCAGCGTATCAACATCCAGATCGTTTGTGGGTTCGTCGAGCAGCAGAACATTGGCACCCGCCATAAGCGTCTTCGCCAGGTGCAGCCGGTTCCGCTCACCGCCCGACAGGTCACCCACCTTCTTCTGCTGATCGGTTCCGCGGAAATTGAAACTCGCCAGATACGCGCGTGAATTGATTTCGCGCTTGCCGACAGTCACGACCTCAACACCACCCGAAATCTCCTGCCACGCTGTATGTGTCGGGTCCAGCGTGCGCGACTGGTCCACATAGCCAAGCACAACTGTATCGCCAACACGGAGCGAGCCGGCGTCGGGCGTTTCACTGCCGATGATCATGCGGAAGAGCGTGGTCTTACCCGCACCGTTGGGGCCGATGACACCCACTATGCCACCGCGGGGCAGCGCAAACGACAGATCGTCATAAAGCAGTTTGTCGCCGTATGCCTTTGTAACGCCGTCTGCAATGACAACATCGTTGCCGAGTCGCGGGGGCGGCGGGATAATGATTTCGTTCTGAGCCACCCGCTCCTGCTGCTGTTCGCTTTCGAGCTCTTCGAAGGCCTGGATACGTGCTTTGTTTTTGGCCTGACGAGCGCGAGGTGCCATGCGCACCCACTCCAGTTCGCGCTGAAGTGTCCGCTGACGTGCACTCTCCTGCTTCTCTTCCTGCGCAAGCCGGTCCTTCTTCTGCTCCAGCCAGCTTGAGTAGTTCCCTTCCCACGGGATGCCGCGTCCGCGATCCAGTTCAAGGATCCACTTGGCAACGTTGTCCAGGAAATACCGATCGTGTGTGATGGCAACGACGGTACCTGGGAAGTCAGCGAGGAAACGTTCCAGCCATGCCACGCTTTCTGCATCCAGGTGGTTGGTGGGCTCGTCCAGCAGCAGCATGTCGGGCTGCTCCAGCAGCACTCGGCACAGTGCAACCCTGCGCTTCTCACCCCCGGACAACGTGGTTATATCGGCTTCGGCCGGCGGCAGACGCAGTGCATCCATCGCGATCTCGATTTTGTTGTCGAGATTCCAGAGATCCAGTGTATCAATGCGCTCCTGCACCCGCGCCTGCCGGTCGAGGAGTTTCTCCATCTGTGCATCGTCCATGGGCTCAGCGAACTTCATGGAGATGTCGTTGAATTCGTTCAGCAGCGCGCGCTGTTCACTTACCGCCAGCTCCACATTGCCGCGCACATCGAGCGTCGGATCGAGCTCCGGTTCCTGCGGCAGGTATCCGATCTTCGTTCCCTGGGCAGCCCAGGCTTCGCCCTGAAAATCCTGGTCCACCCCCGCCATGATCCGGAGAAGTGAGGATTTTCCGGCCCCATTGGCACCCAGCACCCCGATCTTTGCACCGGGATAAAAGGAGAGCCAGATGTCGTCCAGAATAATTCGCGAAGGGGGCACGACTTTGCGGAGCCCCTTCATAACGTATATAAACTGCGGCGCCATAAATATGACTTTTGTTCACAGGTTGCCTGCCATGCCGCGGCCCATGCGGTCTATCTACACAGGCCCGGGGAGAACATGTAATCTAACCGCCGCGGCGATGGTTACAGCAGCATGGTGGGCGGCCTTCTGATGAGCCGATTATTGCTGTCACAAAGCGTGACTGGCAAGCCACTGCGGGATATGATTAGCCATGCCGAATAAGCCAGCGATGCTCCGCTCCGACTTGATAGAAACTCCCCTCCGGGTGTTTCAGAAAACCGCCAGGGCATCGAAGATCCTTGCGCTGGCAATCGCTGGCGCCGGTCTGGCTATCGGCTGCAGCAGCGATTCCGGCTCACTCGCTCATGGATTGCCGCCAGCGATGTGCGGAACAGATGCACCCATAGTTGAGCGTACGTCTGACGCGCAAAAGAACCTGACCGTTATACCGTTACCCGAAAATATTTTCGCGGGCACCGGTATTACCGCAACAAGTGAGTATTTCGCAGCGTTCGACTTGCGCGAAGGCGCACTCATGCTGCTTCCCGTATCCGGAACGCCTCCAATACGGTACGGCAGAACAGGCGAAGGCCCAGGTGAGTTTGCGCCGTATGGCCAGTCAGAACGCTTGCGCCGTTACCCGGTTCAATGGATAGACGCAGCAAGTGATACTATCATGGTTTTCGATGGGCGTCGGGTACTGCGTTTTCTTGCCGACTCCGGATACATCGGTTCATACAACATTGCGCCAGCGGTGAAGGGCAAATTCGTAATGGTCGGCAGCATCCGGAGCTGGCGCGATCGTGTACTTCTTGGCGAATATAATCCTGGCATGTTTCCACAGGACGCTCAACGCCAGCTCGTTATATACTCGATAGGCCGGGATTCGACTCATGCAGTAACCAACCTGCCACTCACGCCGCTTCCGACATCCTCATCGGGCTATCGGTTTGGCGGACTCGCCGAGGCGAACCCTTCATGGGACAGTTACGGTGATTGTGTAGTGACAACCGACGGACACTCGGATTCGTTGATCATTACGCATCTCGTAACAGGCAATAGTGCAAGCGTTAAGATGGACATCCCCAATCGCTTCCGGTCGGGTAAAGACGAGCAGGCAAATGCAGTTATGGGGCACGATAAATATCCACTACCCGCTCGTGCTTCACGTATAATCGCGATCAGCGCGGAGCCAAACGGCTGGCTATGGCTTCTCCCGGCAATGCAAGACTGGCGGGCACCCAACATTGAAGTGTGGAAAGTAAACATGCACACGCTGCGCACCGTTATTGACACGGTTGCAGCGTTCCCGAGGCACTGGGAAGCAAGCGGTTGTGCGTTGGGTTTAAAAACCAACGCCAGCGATGAAACAATGATTGTCAGAATGTGTGACTGAGACGGAACCATGGAAGGCGAATTAACCGGCTGGTTTGACCCATCACGGGGCCGCCTTCTATTTTTCCTCTATGCAGATTGAGTTTGCCACGGCGCAGCTCTCACAGGAGCCGCTAGCCATGCTGCCGCTGATGTTCGCAGCAGGCGTGCTGACATCGCTGACACCGTGCATCTACCCGATGATCCCGATTACAGCTGCGATTGTGGGTGGGAGCGAGATCAGCGAAGCCGGCAAAGGTGTGCGCAGAAGCCGGTGGCGCGCGCTTCGCCTGTCGCTTGCCTACGTCACCGGGCTGGCTGGTGTATATGCCCTGCTGGGGCTTATTGCCGGCCTCACGGGAAGCATGTTTGGAACGATCAGCTCCAACCCGTGGGCCTATTTTCTGATGGCAAATGTGCTGCTCCTTGCGGCCCTGGCAATGCTCGATGTTACACCCGTCCGGATCCCCGCAGCCATAATTGAGCGCGTAACGCAGATCGGGAAGGGCGGGCACATAACCGGTGCATTTCTTATGGGAGCGGTGTCCGGGCTGGTGGCTGCACCCTGCTCCGCTCCGGTCATGGCCGCTGTACTGACATGGGTAAGCACCACCCGCAGCGGCGCCCTCGGTTTTCTTTATCTGTTCGTCTTTTCGCTCGGCATGTCGTCTCTTTTGCTTGTTATCGGGGTATCAGCAGGGACCATCATGCGGCTCCCGCGCGCCGGTGAGTGGATGGTGTGGGTAAAACGGGTTTTCGCCGTGCTGATGCTGGCTATGGCGGAATACTATCTGGTGAAAATGGGACAGGTTTACTTCTGAGATGACTTCACACTTTTTTGCGCTTTGCGTGGCCTCCGCGCTCGTTGTTGCAGCACCGGCAATTACACTCCCGGGCATTACAGGAACAGCTGCTGCTCAGGAGCTGGGCATCGCAGTTGGCGAACAGGCACCGGGCGGCCCGCTTGAAACACTCGACGGCAAAGTAATCGACTTCAGCCAGTTCCTGGGCAAGAAGCCTGTTGTCGTTGAGTTCTGGGCCACATGGTGCGACAACTGCAAAGCCCTCGAACCAGCCATGCGCGCAGCCATGGCCAGGCACACCGATATCCAGTTCGTAACTGTTGCGGTCTCCATCAACCAGTCGCTCAGCCGCGTGCAGGGTTGGCAGAAACAAAACAAACTCGGCGGGACTATCCTCTACGACCGGAAAGGTGTGGTGTCATCGGCCTTCGATGTACCTGCCACCAGCTACCTGGCGGTTATAGACGGCAGCGGCAAGATCGTCTATACAGGCGTTGGCGGTTCGCAGAATATCGAGGCCGCGATAGCAAAGCTCGGCAAGTAATATCGACAGGTAATATCGACAGGTAACACAGCAAGTAACTCCGCAGGTAAGACCAGCACACAGCCGCGCCCCGCAGCAATTGACGCCCACCTATGGCCAAAGTGTCGCGAGGCCGTAGATTCAGCGCTGTGACCGTACCCCGTACCGAAGCTGGCGGCAGCGCTGCCGTCGAAGAACTCCTGCATGCCACCGGCGAACTGCCGGAACCGGCACTGCTGTCGCCTACCGATCAGTCCATGTGGGCAGTGATATTCGCGGGCGGTATCGGTTCCCGTTTCTGGCCACTGAGTACGTCGCAGTATCCCAAGCAGATCCTTGCGCTTGTCAATGAACGACCGCTGATCGCCGAGTCAGTTGCGCGGCTGGCTCCGCTGGTGCGCGCCGATCATGTGCTGGTGGTAACGAGCGCGGATATCGCAGACACTGTGCATGCGGCGATCCCTGAGATCCCGCACGCGAACATGCTGATCGAGCCCGGACCACTGGGTACAGCTGCCGCGCTTGCGTGGGGTGCTGCGGAAGCCATCAGGCGGGGCGGCCCAGACAGCATTGTCTCTGCGATGCATGCAGATCTGAACGTCGGTTACCCCGAAGTATTCCGCGAACGTCTTGCCACTGCTGCCGCGGCTGCTGCGCGCGATGAGCAGGTTGTGGTACTCGGCTCGCGCCCAACGCGTCCGGAAACAGGCTTTGGTTACCTGCTGCCCGTGGCACCAGGCAGTGACGACGCGCCCAGCACCGATGCCGGTTCAACAAGCAAAGTTGAGCACTTTGTCGAGAAGCCATCGGCAGCGCTTGCTGAAACACTGATTGCAGACGGCGCCTGGTGGAACACCGGGATTTTTGTAGCGCGTGCGCGAACGGTGCTCAACCAGCTCGCGCGCCACACATCTGAACTGAGCAAAGCACTGCCGGCACTCGAATCCGGCGACATGACACGCTTTGCTGAGCTCGCTGTATCGGTTTCACTGGACCGCGGGCTTCTGGAACGGAGCGACGCGATAGCCATGCTCCCTTGCGACTTTGGCTGGGACGATGTTGGCACCTGGGCATCGCTGAGGCGCGTGCGCGAGCTGGACGACACCGGCAACGGCACAATGGGCGAGTGTCACTGCATCGACTCCTCCGGTAATGTGGTCCACGCCGACGGCAACTGCGTGGTGATTTATGGCCTTACCGGGATGCTCGTGGTTTCCATCGACGGGCTGACATTTGTCACCACGCTGGAGCGTGCAAGTGATCTGGGCCCAATGCTGAACGCCCTGCCTGGCAGCCTCAGGTTGTCACCGAGGCGCAACAGGTAGCTGTAGTAACCCACCCTCGAAGAGACACCACACCGCCTATGTTCATCGGTATTCTGGCCTTTTTCGCTCTCCTCTCTGCTTACTGCTACCACGTAGGGCGGCGTCACGGTGGAGACGCCAGCGCTTTCGCACGCTCCAGAGGGCGCGGTGGTTTTTTCCTGAGCCTCGACTTCATGGGGGTGCTAGTCTCGTTTCTCTGGGTCAGGACAGGCGCACGCGACCGACTTGCGGCAGCCGGGATCACACCGCACCCTGCACTCGTGGCGCCTTCAGGGCTTTCAGCCGGACAGGCAGGTGATACCCGTACGTAGGTGTTCGAAACATCGACCCCGGGAACAGAGCTCCTCGACTTCTACCGCGATCCCTCCCATGTGACAGCCTGGCAAGTCGTGGAGGATGGGCCGGGAGTTCTGGTGATGAACCGGGACGGCCAGCGGCTCGTGATCAGCGGCGCGGCGGACAACACCCTGGTGTTCATGATTACGCCGGAGCGGAGGAGACGGTGAGAGGGGGAGATCTAACTGTAAGCGCGTGTCGCTGAGTGGAGGGTGGTGAAGAAGCCGCGCCTGCAGAGGATATTCGGGCTGTCCCTTGCAGTACGCCAGCCAAGGCATCAGGCTTGATGGCCGTAGGTGGGTCACGGTGGCGACAAAGAGTCAGTTTACCGCATGGACCGAGGAAGCAACAGCAGAGCGCAAACACTGGGCAATGTCAGCCTCTTGTTCCGGACAAACACATCAACCAAGAGGACATTTCTAATGGTGTTTGACAATGACACAATGTAGGCCTTGACAAACAGCTTAATGCCACATAAGCTACTATTGGCTAGTTGTGTCAACTCCTAGAAAGCTTCTCTCCAGTGTCTTACTTATGAGACTTCGTCAATTATCCAGGGGAATCGTTATCATCGCAGCTTCATTTGCCTTGGCGTGCTCACCCGATGGCATAATGACTACACCACAGGAGCTACAGGGGCCGCCGAAGCTGGATGTGAGGCCGATTACGTTTGCCGAGTTCGATTACATGTATAACCTGATGGCTGACTACGCGAATATCCATGGTTGGTCTGGCCCGTGTCAGGATGCGCTTTGGCATTTCTTCTCTGAGTGGGACGCCACATACACAAACGAAGATGACCCCGCATTTGGGCGTACTTTTGTTCAGACTGGAAAGATCCAGATGAACAGACAGAGATTGGGGGATCCATTGGAAGATCTGGATACGATGTTCCACGAAGCCTATCACTCCATGAACCTTGGGGATTACAATGATCAGAATGCATCAAATTTTGCTTCAAGCTGTATGTGGTAGTTCAGTTGTCCAACCGAAACGTGCGCACATACGGATTCCGGCTTCAATAGCGAATTCAGTTGAGCGTCACCACAAGAAGACCTATTTATCACCGGACAGGACCATGAGATACGTATCATCATTTCTTGCCATGTTACTGGCAGCAGGAATCAACGCAAGTCCGCTCACCGCTCAGATTGTTGCAACAGCAGCGCCAACCGCAGCAGCATCTCACAGCCAACCTGAGGTGGCTGCGGCGCTCCTGGTCCAATCAAAGGAGATCCCCACACTGCGCGTGGTTATCAACTCGCGGC
>CAZDMG010000037.1:0-21090 GCA_964506655.1 uncultured Gemmatimonadaceae bacterium | reverse complement strand
CTCGCACACAAGAAGATCTTTCCGTCGTTGTACGCAATGGTCGAGCGCGGGAACTTAAGTGAGCCTGTAATAGGTGTTGCACGGGAGGGCTGGGATCAGGAAAAACTTACAGCGCGTGCGCGCGACGGGATCGAAAAGGCTGTGGGTACGATCGACGAAGAAGTCTTTGCAAAGCTCGCCGGTTTACTGCACTACGTAGGTGGCGATTATCGCGAAGCAAGTACGTTTGTAAAACTGAAGGAGGCTTTCCCCGATATCCGCCATCCTGTTTACTACCTCGCGATCCCTCCATCGATGTTTGAGCCGGTGGTGCAGGGGATCTCGCAGGCAGGTGCATCCAGTGGCGCCAGGGTTATGGTAGAGAAGCCCTTTGGGCGCGATCTGCAGTCTGCGCACTGGCTGAACCGTATACTTCACATTGTTTTTGCGGAAGATGCGATCTTCCGGATTGATCACTTCCTTGGCAAGGAAGCGATTCAGAACCTGCTGTATTTCAGGTTTGCAAATTCATTCCTTGAGCCGGTGTGGAATCGCAATTTCGTCGAGAGTGTTCAGATCACGATGGCGGAAGATTTTGGTGTTGCCGGGCGCGGAAGATTCTACGATGAGGTAGGGTGCATCCGCGATGTGATTCAGAATCATCTCCTCAATGTGGTGCTGCTGCTTGCAATGGAGCCGCCATCGGGGCGCGATGCAGATGACCTCATCAACGAAAAAGTGCAGGTTTTGCAGGCAATAGCACCGCTCACCACCGATGATGTTGTGCGTGGCCAGTTCGATGGCTACCTGCAGGAGCCAGGCGTTGCGCCGGATTCAATGCGCGAAACATTTGCCGTAGTCAGGCTGATGATAGACACCTGGAGATGGCAGGGAGTGCCGTTCTACATCCGGGCTGGCAAGAATCTTCCGGTGCACGCTACAGAAGTGCTTATCCGCTTCAAACGGCCACCTATAGCAGTCTTCGATGGCTTTGACAGAGGGCAGGCGAACTATGTGCGCTTCCGTGTCTCACCTGAAGTCGCAATCGGCATCGGTGCGAGGCGCAAAGCGCCGGGCGACGAAATGATAGGAGAACAGGTGGAGCTGGCTGCACTCTCCGATGGAGGCACCGTGGAGATGGCACCTTATCAGCGTCTGATAGGTGATGCGATGAACGGGCAGCGACAGCTTTTCACACGCGAAGATGCATCAGAGCTGGCGTGGCGGATTTTTGATCCGATCCTGGATATGAAATCGCCCCCTGATATCTATAAGTCCGGCAGCTGGGGCCCTGAGCAACTTATGTCACAGTTCAAGCCTTCATGTGGCTGGTTCAATCCGGCTGTATGATGGTTATAGAGAGCGCATCGAGGGATGACGACACAGCTCATTCAGTCGACAGCAGTCCGACTATCCTGGCTGTGGATGTCGGCGGGATGCATGTCAAAGTGAAAAGCAGCGCTGGCGGCGAAGAACGGATGGCCCCGTCAGGCGAAAGTATGGGACCACGTGAACTGCTCGCTATTCTGAAAGACCTGGCAGGAGACCTGACCTACGATGTGGTATCGATCGGATTCCCTGCGCCTGTTGTCAGTAACAGTATTGTTTCAGAGCCCAACAATCTCGCAACGGGGTGGAAGGGTTACGATTTCGCAACGGTCGCTGCACTCGGCAAACCTGTAAAAGTCGTTAACGATGCATTGATGCAGGCCATAGGATCGTACCAGGGCGGGAGGATGTTGTTTCTCGGGCTTGGTACGGGACTCGGCACTGCAATGATCGCGCACAACGTAGCGGTGCCACTGGAGCTTGGCCATCTACCATACTCTGATGGCTCAACATTCGAAGACGCCGTCAGCGATCGCACTCTCAAGACCGCCGGCAGGGAGAGGTGGCGTGAAAACGTGTGGGATATTGTTGAGCGACTGCGAAATGCCATGCTGCCTGAGTATGTGGTAATCGGCGGTGGGAATGTCCACCAGCTTGATGCGCTCCCGCAGGGGGTGCGCCGTGGCAACAACGATCTGGCATTCACTGGTGGCTTTCGTTTGTGGCACGACAGTTCTCTCATACTCTGAGAGGCAACCAGGCATTGAAGAGTTCCGATGAAAGCGCGGCGCACTTGACAGCGGGGGATGATGCAGTGCAACAGGGAGGTCTGCGCAACATCAGGCTGGTTGTCGCGGATCTGGATGGTTCATTGCTTGCCCCGGGAGGAGTTCTTACGGCACGCGCCGTTCAGGCTGTGATCAGATTATACGAGGCAGGAATCCGGTTTGCTGTCACCAGCAGCAGACCGCCGCGCGGTATGCATATGCTGGTGGAGCCACTTGCGCTTAATACTCCACTCTCAGGGTTCAATGGAGGAGTTATCACAGCACCGGGGCTCGAAGTGCTGGAGAGCCACACCATTGCGCCAGCCACTGCGGCCAGCGCCGTTGCATATCTGCGCGCACAGGGGATGGACGCGTGGATATTCACCCCTGATTCGTGGTTCGTACTTAATGCGCACGCACCTCACGTTGACAGAGAGTCACGGGCAGTTCAATTCGCACCGGTTGTTGTTCCGGAGTTTACGGATGTGCACTTCGCACGGGCTGCCAAGATAGTCGGTGTATCGGATGACCATGCTTTGGTTGCACACGCGGGGTCAGAGATCAGCTCTGTCACGGGAGCCAATGCCTCGGCGTCCCGTTCACAGCAATACTATCTGGATATCACTCACCCATTGGCCAACAAGGGTCACGTAGTGAAGGTTCTCGCAAAACGATTCGGGCTTCCGTTGGCCACTGTCGCGACCCTTGGCGATATGCACAACGATGTACTCATGTTCAGGGAGAGTGGGTTTTCCATCGCGATGGGGAACGCCAACGATGAAGTAAAGCAGGAAGCCAGTGTCGTAACGGATACCAACGACAGCGAAGGCTTTGCCAAAGCCATGGAGCAGTACATTCTCCCTTACACAACTGATAACCGGTAAGCAGATGACGTTCTTTGCCAACGGCACAGTGCATATATACCCTGGCACTGCTGAAGCTGCGGAAGGTGCAGCCGCATGGCTTACAAGGCTGGCCGTCGCATCGACGGGAGAGTTTTCCATATGCCTTTCCGGTGGCAGCACTCCCAGGCTGCTTTACTCACTGCTTGCAACGCCTCCGTACAGCAACTCAATGCCGTGGGAGCGCATTCACTGGTTCTGGGGAGATGAGCGGTTTGTACCGCTTACAGACTCAAGGAGTAATTACGGCATGGCGTGGGACGCACTGCTGTCGCGCGTACCGGTAACGCACGACAATATCCACGCTGTGCCGGTTGACGCCGCATCGCCGGCTGATGCCGCACAACAGTACAGCAGTGTGCTGCAAGGCTATTACGGGCGCAGGTACGGTTTGGCCGGCGAAACCGGCGGCAGCGAATTGTCAGGTATGCTGCGCAACGGATACCCGCTCTTCGATGTCATGCTCCTTGGGCTGGGTGACGACGGTCATACCGCGTCTCTCTTTCCGGACAATCCGGCGCTGAGTGAGCGTACTGCAATGACGGCAGCAGTGATTGGTGCGAGGGAGGAGCCGCGGATCACTCTCACTTACCCCGCACTTGAAAGCAGCCGTCACACTGCGTTTCTGATTACGGGGAGCGGCAAGAAGGATATTCTGAGAAGAGTGCGGGCTGCGGGATCAGTATTTCCCGCAGCCGAGCTTAACACTGAAGGCACGCTCGATATTTTTACCGACTCTGCAGCAGCCGGGCTGTAAGGCCACGCTGCTCACGTCACACGTCGCGCATGCAGTGCGTGGCCAACCGCGGATCACAGGTTATTGGCGGCACTGCGCGCGGATGGCGCTTAGCGCGCCACCCGCACGAAGACGTTACTCCGAACCCAGCCGCCCCTTGAGATTTGCGGCGCTGTGTGTGCCCGGTTCATCCAGCAGTGCGCGCGCTGCATCCACCTGTCCCCAGACATTCCAGAGCAGCACACCCTTTACACGGTTGTTGCTCAGGTAGTAGATGACGCCTTCCTTAAACTCGTCTTTCCAGTCGATGTAAGTATCACCGCGGGCATCCAGGTCGCCGACTGCTTCGTAACCCATATCGAACAGATCTGAGTAGAAGAACGGTACGTGCGTGTACGACGCACCGTCGCCTGCCATGGCGCGTCCTGCTGCCCTTCCCTGCGACAGCGCATTGTCTTCATGCTCAACACGGAAGCCGCGTCCATCGTGTCCGTGTGGTTTAAAGCGCGCTACATCACCCGCGGCCCAGATACCGGCGTGTGACGTCTCAAGATGTTCATTCACCAGAATGCCGTCGTCTACAGCAAGCCCGGCATCGCTCGCCAGACCGGTGTCCGGAATAACTCCGAGGCCGGCAACAACGGCGTCAACCTTGTAACTGTTTCCATCCACCGTTGTCACTTCATAGCCGGAATCCAGTTCCTTGATTCCTGCCACCTTCTGCCCGGTCTTAACATCCACTCCGTGCTCCCTGTAGTAGCCCACAAGGTGACGTGCGAGCGGCGCCGGGAATATCCGTGCGCTCATACCGTCTTCCGGGAACAGCTGCACAACCTTGCTTCCCTGCAGCGCAAGCGCGGCGGCCACTTCGCTGCCGATAAAACCGCCTCCCAGAACAGCAACACTTGCACCCTTCTTTGCCAGCCCCTGCAGCTTGCGGAAATCAGCGAGTGTTCTGTAGTAGATGATTCCATCGCCGCCAAATGGCAGTCTGCGCGGCTTTGCGCCTGTGGCAAGCAGCAGCTTCTCATAGCCGTAGCTGTTTCCCTGATCGTCGGTTACGCGACGTGCATCAGCATCGATCTTTGTGGCGTGTCGGCCCAGGTGCAGTTCGACGCCGCTTACCTTATCGGTACCGCGCCAGACGCTCTCCAGTGGGTCGCCCTTCCATAGCGCCTTGGAAAGAGGCGGCCGCGAATATGGTGCATCAGGTTCCGATGCAATGATTCCGATTGATCCGGCAGCATCAAGTTCGCGGATTCCATGCACGGCTGCATCTGCAGTCATACCGCCGCCGATAATCAGATACTTGTAATTGTGATCACTATGTACTTTATCCGTCATTGTTCGGTACCAGTTGCGGGAAATCAGCTGCGCGCTGAATCAGGCTGCGTGAACAGGCAGTCTTCTGACAGGAATAATCCGGCGGGGCCGTTCAGCGCGCTCGATGACGCCACCGCCAAGCACTACTTCATTGTCAAACAGCACAAGCGACTGTCCGGGAGCGATTGCAGACAGCGGTTCATCAAGAGCCAGTTCGATTGAATCCCCGTCTATTCTGATTACAGCAGCGCTGGCAGCCCTTGATCGGTGTCTGATTTGCACCTGAACCGAATCGCCGACCTGTGGCGCGTCTGCAAGCCAGTTGAGTTCGCGCGCTTCCAGGCCGCGTCCAAGCAGTGCTTCACGCGGTCCGATAAGAACGGTCCGTTCTTCCGGTATGATGCTTATAACGAACATCGGTTCCGGGAAACCACCGGGCAGCCCCTTCCTCTGTCCAATCGTATAGCGGGCGTATCCCGCATGCTCTCCGACTATTTCACCGGAGACCAGCCTGATAGGGCCGGGTGAGAGTGGGGGAGCGTCTTTGCCAAGATGTTGCTCCAGCACCTTTACGTGGTCACCCTCCGGTACAAAGCAGATATCCTGACTCTCCAGCTTTTCTGCAGTGCGCAAACCAAAACGACGTGCAATTGCGCGCGTTGTGGCCTTGTCCAGTGCGCCGATCGGCAACAGCAGTCTGTCCAGTACCTGCCGGTCAATTCCCCACAGGAAGTAACTCTGATCCTTCTGGTGGTCGACGCCACGCAGCATTGCTGCGCGATCCTTATGCGTGCCAATGCGTGCGTAATGGCCTGTGGCAAGCCAGCGGGCCTCTACAGCATCTGCCTTTTCAACCAGGTCGCGGAACTTCGTAAACGTGTTGCACCGGACACAGGGAATAGGTGTTCTGCCTTTCGCATACTCAGACACAAAGTTCTCAAGAACATCATGCCCGAACCTGTCCACCAGGTTCAGCACGTAGTGCGGTATGCCGAGTTTATCACAGACGCGGCGCGCATCACTTGTGGCGTCCAGTGAGCAGCATGGACGATCGGGAACATCGGCGCCATCCTGATGCAGCTTCATTGTTGCACCGATAACGTCATAACCCTGTTCCACCAGCAATGCCGCAGTTACCGACGAATCGACACCACCCGACATTGCAACAAGAACCCGCTCCTTCATACTACTCACCACCTCGTGTGCCTTCAGGCACTTATTGGAAATGCTCCACCCGATACCGCGCCACTGGTGACCCCGCGGGCCTTTGCGGAAAGCTTTGAAAGCAGCTCTGCCACGCGAACAGCGTTGGATTGGTCATTCAGCTTGCCAAACGAAAACCGCAACGCAGAAGACGCCAGGTCCGGCGATACGTGCATCGCACTCAGTACATGCGACGGAGACGTGCTGCCGCTCTGGCACGCCGAACCGGCCGAGCACGCAAAACCTCTCAGATCCAGAGCCATCAGCATCGACTCGCTGTTCGTTCCGGGAATTGATACGTTCGTGATATGCCCTGCGCGTTCTGCGTGCGACCCGTGCACTACCGCATCGGGGATCTGCGCGTGCAGCAACGCTTCAAACTCATCACGGATTGATTTGAGACGCTGCTGTTCAGCTTCGCGTTCTTTAACGGCCAGCTCTGCCGCCACTGCGAGCCCGACTGCAAACGCCACATTCTCAGTGCCGGGGCGCCGACCACGGTCCTGCGAACCACCGTGCAACAGTGGCTCAAGAGGCGTCTTGCGGCGGATATACAGTGCGCCGATTCCCTTGGGTGCACCGATCTTGTGTCCGGATATCGTCAGCAGATCAAACGGTGTCTCACGTGCGTCAATGTGGACTTTACCGAACGCCTGAACGGCGTCTGTGTGGAACACCGCGCCGCACTCATGCGCGATCTCTGCCAACCGCGCAATCGGCTGAATCACACCAGTCTCATTATTGACCCACATCGTGCTCGCAACGGCTACGGTGTCATCCATGAGCTCACCGAAGTGCGCGACGTCAACTACACCTTCCGGTGTTATGCGAACGAGACGCTCCTGTCCGCCCTCGACAACAACCTGATGCACCGCATTGAGCACAGCCTTGTGCTCAATAGGTGTGCACACAGCGACATTGCGCCCTTCGTTTTTCCGGGCGCGGTAAGTGCCGAGAATGGCGAAGTTATCCCCTTCAGTGCCGCAGGAGGTAAGGCATACTTCATCGGTGCTGGCACCAAGGCATGCTGCTATGCGTTCGTGCGCCTCGTCGAGTGCTACGCGGGCTTCACGCCCCCAGCGATGCACGCTCGAGGGATTCCCGAAGCGCGGGCCGAAAAAGGGAGCCATCGCTTCGATGACTTCTTCCCTGACGGGGGTCGTCGCAGCGTGGTCCAGATAGATTTGCTCGGACATAATCTGAAAGATATCGGGTTGCCGCGCTGGCCGCCCGGATCAGAAGGTCGAGACGCTCAGCTGGGTGATGTCGTCCACCTGCATCGTCTCGTCCGTCAGGAATGGCTCGCCATAGCGCACCCGGACAAGGGTCCCGTAATGGGCTGCCTTGTGGCGGATCAGGTCGTAGAGTGGCTCCCCGTTCGGGTAAACCTCCCCCGCCTGGGTAGCGCCATCGAACTGCGAGGAATAGCACTTAACCGCCTCAAGCTTCCGCTCGAACTGTTCCGATACATCCACCACGAAGGTCGGCTTGAGGGCGTCCTCCCGGTATGCCAGCGCATAGAGCAGCTTGAATGGGCGGAATTTCTCATGTTCACCGGGCGCATAGCGGGCAAGGCCGGCCAGAAAACAGGCGTCCCGGACCAATTCACTCGCGATACGGTGGTCGGGGTGCCGACTACGTGGCGCGGGCGCAATTACGACACGCGGCTGGAGTCGCCGGATCACTTCTACAAGCCTGGCGCGCGTCTCGTCCGTGTTCGCTATATGCGCATCCGGGAGCCCAAGGTTCTCCCGCAGCGCCACACCCATCACCCGCGCTGCCGCCAGTGATTCGGCTTCCCGGATCGCCGCGGAACCACGCGTACCCATCTCACCCTGCGTGAGGTCAAGGATCCCGACCGTACGGCCGGCGTCGGCGGCACGGATAAGAGTGCCGCCGCATGTCAGCTCTGCATCGTCACGATGTGCTGCAACTGCAAGAATATCCATGCAGGCAGTATAGCCCGCGGAATAGTTTATTGCAGTCAGCGGGAGCCAGTGGGGGCACTTGCCCCGCTCATCGCACGCGGCGAATACGCCAGGCCATCCGGCGTTTCACCAGCCTCCAGGTGCGCGACTATCTGCCGCGTCTTCATATCCACCACTGCTATCCTGGACTGCTTGCTGAGCGACAAAAACAGATATTTGCCGTCGGGGGTGAGTATGACGCCCTGAGGCCCGGCGCCCGGAAGCTCAAGGCGCGACAACTCGCGGAATGTACCGCGGTCAAGGAAACGCACCTCATCGTTCCCCATGTCAGGGATTACCACGACGCTCAGATCCGGCGTGAACAAAACGCGGTACGGCCACTTCACTCCTTCAGCTGCTGTGCGTTGTGCACCAGTGGATGGCTCCAGCACGGTAACCTTTCCGGTTGCATTGCTTCCTACCCACACCTCTTTACCATCGGGTGTCACATTGATCGCTTCAGGGGTGGTCGGCACACTCCAGCTCCTTACGTAGGACATTTTTCGCAGGTCGATCTCTGTAACCGTCGCGCTCTGCATGTCTCCCGTGTATGCGAGGCTGCCGTCTGCGGTAACTCCAACCATGTGCGAGCCTGCATGCTGCGTTCCGATCGCTCGCACTATGCTGCCGTTTCTGAAGTTCACGAGCACCAGGTTGCTGGATCTCTCTGATGTAACGGCAACCAGCGAATCGCCGGGGAGGACAACCAGTCCGTGCGGCGCAAGGTATTCACCCAACTCAATGGTTCGCAAAACCTTCATTGCCGCTACGTCGATTACCGTAAGCGACGGTGTCTGCCTTGTTTCATAATCTGTGATGACAGCGAGTGTGCCATCTTTGGAGAGAGCGATTTCATGCGGACCACGCCCTGTTGGCAGTACTGCCAATGTGCGCCCGGTCGCCACATCGATGAATGTAGCCGTTGCCGGCCGCTTGTTTGTGACAATGATCGTGCCGGTGAGACCGGGTACCTGACCGGGGAGAGTCATGGCTGTACAGGCGACCAGTGTGCCGGCTGCAAGTGTACGACGGACGGATTTGTACATAACGGCAACTCCTCGCAACTCAGGTGAATTTCGGTGGCTCTCCACTGTTTACCGCTGATTTTCCTGGGTACTCCGGTGGCTCTCCAGCGTTTACTGCAATGACTCCTGTTACTGAACGATCCTGTGTCCGCACTGCTCGCAGTCGCCGGTCTCAAGAGCATGCCGCTCCTCCATAAGCCCCAGTGGGTCTCCGCACAGCGGGCAGAAGACCCGCTTCCGGTCGACACTGACGCGTGTCGCAAGCACGATGATCCCCAGAAGGATCAGGTAACCAATAAAGAGCGCAGCTGCGGCAGCAACGCGCATAACCTGACTCAGTTCAACGCTGAGCATGGACACCAATGCCAGCACAAGCGCGCCGAGTGCGATGCTGCTGAATGCCAGCAACCAACTGACCTGTCGACGTGCTCTCTGGTGGGCTGCTATCGCCTGTTCGAGCCCTGACTCTGAAAAGAGCTCGGCCACTACTCGTAACGGAGCGCTTCTACCGGGTCGAGCCGCGCAGCTCGGCTCGCCGGCAGCATACCGAACGCGATACCGGTAACGCAACTCGCACCGATCGCCGCGACCACTGCCATTGGAGGAATGGAGGCTTCAATCGGGGTAAAATTGCGGATCAGAATGGTTATAAGCCAGCCTACGAGGAGGCCGATTGCACCGCCCAGCATCGTAAGCGTTGTAGCTTCGACAAGGAACTGCCACAGAATCGTGCCGCGTGTTGCACCGAGTGCTTTTCGGACGCCGATCTCGCGGGTTCGCTCAGTCACGGAGATCATCATGATGGCGACCACTCCGACGCCACCCACCAGAAGTCCAACGCCTGACAGTGAAATCATTACAACGAAGAACATCCCGAAAATACTGTTGTAAGTCTCGAACAGTTTGTCCTGCGTTATCAGTGCGAAGTTGGATTCCTGCGCGGGGCGGAGCCCGCGTTGCCCGCGCAGTGTAGCTGTTACTTCGTCCATCGCGATATCGCGCGCCTCCGGAGTCTCGCCGACTGGCTTCACAGCCACCGACAGGTCGCTCGCACGAGCGCCGACATACCGAATGAGCGCTGATATCGGAACAACAGCTTTCGGTGTATCCGTGCCGCTCAGGAAGCTGCTCTGGTCTTCGTAAACACCGATGACCTCAAACGGCACTCCATTAAGCTGCAGCATCTTGCCCATTGGGTCGAGGTCGCCGAACACGCGGTCACGCAGCACCGTCGAGATCACTACCACGCGTCTCGCCGAACGTTCTTCTGCGGCAGTAAACGCCCGCCCCGGAAAGATCGCCGGTGATGTCAGGGTGGTCCATTCTGCGGAATATCCCTCGAGCCTTGCGGTTGGAATCTCCCGGTCGCGGTACTTCGCTGGTACCTGCCAGTTGATAGTTGAGCCAACCGTTGCAACGCTCGCCAGCCTTTTCATCGCTGCGATTTCAGAAAAACGCAGTGGTGGGTTCCGCAACCAGGTACAGGTATTGTCTGACCCGTCGCAGGCTTCAAAGCTGATTGGGTATCGCGATATAAAAAATGTAGTTGGTCCGGTACTCGCGAAGTCGCGTGCAACTGCCTGATTGACGCCGTGCACCGCAGCTGAAATCGCAACCACTACGAACACACCTACTGCAATACCCAGAATTGTAAGTGCAGCGCGTACCTTGTTGGCACGGACGGAGTCCAGCGCGATGCGAACCCCTTCAGAAATACTGTTGAGTCGGAGAGCTATAAACGACATGCTCACTCCTGCCTGAGGGCCGCAACGGGGTCCAGCAGCGAAGCGCGGCTGGCAGGATACACTCCGGAGATCACTCCAACGCCCGCACCGATCGTAACACCCAGCACTACCGACCACATCGCAACGGAAGCGGGGAGTGGGGTAAGTGCAGCAATTGCTTTTGCAAGCCCGATCCCCATTGCAACACCCAGTGCGGCGCCGAGTGTGCCGAGCGTGACAGCTTCAATAAGGAACTGAGCAAGAATATCGCGTCGCTTGGCACCGAGTGCCTTGCGAATCCCGATCTCGTGCGTGCGTTCAGCAACCGCTACAAGCATGATGTTCATGATGACGATCGCGCCAACCACGAGCCCGATCGCAGGGAGCGCAATTCCTGCGATTACGAGATACCCTTTGAGCTTATTGAAGAATGCCAGCGCCGAGTCGGGAGTCTGAAGAGCGAAATCATCTTTTTGCGAAGGACGCAGCTGACGGATACCGCGCATGGTGGCGCGCACACTCTCCATGGTTTCGGCGAGGATTGCATCGCTTGGCGCCTGAACGATGAGTGCATCCACGATATTCGGGCGCGAGTTCATCAGCCTGCGTGCAGGCGAGCGCCAGGTCGTAACAAGGAAGTTGTCCATGGACATGCCGAGTGTGCTTCCCTGCGACTCTGCCAGCCCGACAATGCGGAAGGGGATCCCGCCCAGGCGAACCTCCCGGTCCAGCGGATCAAGCCCCGGGAACAGGCGTTCCGCGGCGTCGGGGCCAATCACCACAATCTTCTCGCCCGTTTGCATTTCCTGGGGTGTGATGCGCCGACCCCGCTCCACCTCGAGCTGTTTGATATCGAAATAGTCACCCAGGATGGCGGTGGATGTAACCTGCCGCGGCTTGCCGCCTCCGGGGGTGGTGACCATCAGCTGACTGTTGCTTATAACCGAGTAACGCACTTCGGGTGGAAGATCTGCTATTACCTGTTCAATCTCACGGATCTCAAGTGGCTTCCGCTTCCGGTATTCCTCCCATGTTGCCCGATCCACTTCACCGATGTTGATGTTCGGCCGGCGCCGCAACTCGAAGGTGCGCACGCCCATCAGCTTGCCAACAACATCCTCCTCCATGTAGCGCCCCATCCCTTCCACAATCGAAACGACCGAGATGAGGAACATGACACCGATGCACACTCCGAGCAGAGTGAACGTGCTCTTCAGCTTCTGCGTGCGTATTGTAGAGAGCGCGAGACGAATAGCTTCAAAAAACGGCAATTGCGTGTATTTCCGCTGATGTTGAAGACTGGCAGACGTACTGATATTGCCGGCAGGCGGCCGGCAATATCAGGTAGCTGCTGTCAGTCCGACTCTTGAAACAAACCTGGCGCGCCGTTCATCGCTTTCGATTACACCGTCGCGCAGCACAACAACGCGTCTTGCATGCATCGCGATATCCGGCTCGTGCGTCACCATGATCACGGTCTGGCCACTGCTGGCAAGCTCCGCAAAGACGCGCATGATTTCTTCTGAAGTCTGCGAGTCCAGGTTACCTGTGGGTTCGTCAGCCAGGAGAATGGACGGACGGTTGATAAGTGCACGGGCGATTGCAACGCGCTGGCGCTGACCACCTGAGAGTTCGTTGGGGCGGTGGTGAATGCGCTCTCCAAGCTGAACTTTTTCGAGGGCCTCTTTTGCACGCTGTATCCGCTCGCCGGATGGCACGCCCGCGTAGACGAGTGGCAATTCCACATTCTGCAGGGCAGTTGCGCGCGGAAGCAGGTTGAATGTCTGGAAGACAAACCCGATTTCCTTGTTGCGTATGCGCGCAAGGCGATCGTCGCTCATTTCTGATACGAGCGTACCGTTGAGCCAGTACTCGCCGGCGTTTGGTGTATCCAGGCATCCGAGCACGTTCATAAGCGTGGACTTTCCGGAACCGGAAGGGCCCATGATTGCTACGTACTCGTTGCGCTGAATAGCGAGATCCACACCGCGCAGGGCGCGTACAATTTCGCCACCCATGTCGTACTCACGCTTGAGACCGCGGGTTACAATGACCCAGTCTTCGTGTGGAGTGCTTCCGGTGGAGGTGACAACTGCCTGTCGTTCACCTGTCGTGCTGATACCGATATCGTCGTCTTCAAAAATCACGATTATTTCTCAGTGGTCTGCGGCTTTGTATCCTGAATGGCGCGGACTGTTGCGCCATCCTTGAGTTCGCGAATAGCCTGGTATGATCCGGCCACAATCTTATCACCCGCTTTGAGCCCGCTGAGCACCTCAAAATGGCGCTCACCGGTTATCCCGACTTTTACGGGCCTGAAAGTTACTTTGTTGGCTTCATCCACGACGAACACCCCTTCCACATCCCGCTTTCCGGCCTCAACCGCAGGCTGTGAACTTCCCACTGCAACTGCGCTGTCGCGGTTCGGGAGGTCTGTGTTTTCCCTCACTGTCAGTGCAATAATCGGAATCGAGAGGGCCTGAGTCCGGCTGGCGGTAATGATTTTCGCGGTAGCTGAGAAGTCGGGGCGCGTTTCTGCGGGCGCGTCCACCAGCTGGATCGTAACCTCATAGTCGATGGCTCTGTCACCAGAGCTGCTGGCGCCAGCTACCGAGCTGTGGGAGATTTCCACCACACGGCCCACAAAAGTGGTATCGGAAAACGCATCGATCTGCACCACGGCCGAATCGCCGATGCCAATCCGGGCAACTTCCGTTTCGTCGACCCTGACTTTGGTCTCAAGGATGCTCATGTCTGCGATTGTGAGAAGCGTGGCCTCAGCTCTGTTAAGCGTTCCCATAATGGCTGTTTCACCCTCTTCCACCCGGAGCCGCACGATCCGGCCGCTCATTGGAGCGGTGATCGTGGTTCGGCTCAGCGCCTGCTGGGCATCCCGGACTGAAGCCACCGCCTGCTCGACGCCATAATTGGCAGCTTCTGCCTGAGCCTGATTGATTTCAACCTGCGTCCTCAGCTGTTCCAGCTCTGCATCTGAAACCAGGTTTGCCGCAGTCTTTTTGAGCTCCTGCTGGCGCTGGTAGTTCCGCTCTGCCTGCAGGAGGTTGGCGCGGGCCTGAGCATGTTGTGCCCTGGAGGACGCCAGCGCTGCCTGCGCCCGCTGCAGGGCCGCCGTCGGCTGCTCGGGGTCGATCTGCAGCAGGAACTGATCCTTAGTCACCATATCGCCTTCCTTTACAGAAAGGCGCACGATCTTGCCTGATACGTCGGCACTCACGTTAACCATGGTACGCGGCTGTATCTGACCGCTCGCCGTAACTGACGCCACCAGGTCGCGTGCCTCCACAGTCTCGATTCTTACTTCGGTAGCCTTTGTCTGGCCCTTCTTGGACGCAACCCAGGCGAGGGCTCCAACTCCTCCGACTATGGCGACGCTGATCAGTATCTTGGCGAACTTGTTCATGGTGTTGTTGGTGGTTTTATCTGAGAGGGCGTCCGGTGGCTGACTCGAGTGCCACGAATGCCCGCTGTACGTCGTACATCGCGGTAATACGGTCTGCTTCTGCACGCTCAAAATCCCCGCGTGCCTGGATCAGTTCAACAAGACTGATTGCACCCACGCGGTAACGCTCTTCAGCAAGTGAAAGCGTGAGCCGCGCAGTTGCTACGTTCTGTTCCTGCATCGCCACTGTCTGTCGCGCATTGGTGTACTGCAGGAATGCCATGTTCACTTCCGTCCCGATCCGCAGCTCCTGATTACGCACCTCAATCTCGGTGTTGCGCCGCTGGACCGCGGCCTGCTCCATCTGCTGCTCACGACGGAAGCCATTGAAGATCGGAAGCGACAGACTGACGCTGAGGCTGTATGGATTGCGTGTGAAATCAAAAGGGAAACGTGATTGTTGATCACGGATAGCCGCTTCTGCTTCAGGAGTGAAGGTAATCGCCTCGCACTGGGCCAGGCCGTTGTTCAGGTTAAGCGCTGCACGCACCTCCTCGGTTCGTATGCAGGACATGCGCGAGCCCATGAGCGAGGCCTGCTGGCTCTGAATAAGCAGGTTGGTGTTGGCGTAACGGGTAGTGAAACCCGAAACTGAAGCATTCATGTTGAGGGACGGGAAATACGCACTCCTGGCTGAGCTCTGCGAGTGTCGTGCGGCATCCTGTCGCATCTTTGCTGCTTCCAGCTGCGGGTTCGAAATGCGGGCCATCGTCAGCACGTCGTTAAGAGCGAGTTCAGGCGTTGCCGGGAGCGTGGGGTCGAGGTTTACACCCTCCACAGGCGCAATTCCCATTTGCTGAAAGAGCCGGATCTTTTCGATTTCATACTGATTGTGCGCATTGACAGCAGCAATCTGCTGGCGGCCGTGCGCGACTTCGGCAGTCTGTACATCCAGCTGGGTGGCCGAGCCGACTTCGAACCTCGCACGCGCCAGTTGAAGCTGCGATGCAGTGGTGACTACCAGGCTGTCCTGCAGTGTGGCGCGCGATTGTGCCTGCAGCGCTGCAATAAACTGTGAAGCCACATTGTTGCGGACGTTTACCTCAGCGGAGGCCACGTCTGCCTCGACGGCTTCGGACTGCGCGATCGCTGCGCGCCGGTCGCTGAACGTGGCAAGCGAGAGTCCAAGTGATGCCGACCCGCTCACATCTGTCGCAAGCTGGTCGTTGGTGGCACCAAATGCCTCACCGGCGAAGAACTGTTGCCGGCCTTCGCGGTAACTGGTGCCGAGGCCCGTACTGATATTCGGAAGAAACGCACCGGTAGCAGCACGCACGGTCGCTGCTGCAGTCCGGCGTGCATTGCTGGCGGTAAGAAACGAAGGATTGTTGCGACGTGCGAGGGCAACAGCATCACTCAGTGTCAGAGTAGCACCGGGAGCCGGCGCCTCCTGGGCAGCCAGCAGCGCTGGAACCGAAGCTGATACCACTGTGCAAAGTGCCAGCAGTGCTGAGGGAAATCGCATGTGATTCTTCTGTTGAGGATGATATACATGGGGGATTACGTAGCTGGTCCCGCCGGGGTTTCAATACTGCATCATAGCCGATCAAACCATCAGCTTTGACCGCGACTCATAGCGAAATGTTGCCTAACCGGGCACGTCATCCCGCAACGCATCAAAGCCCGATGAAGTTGATGCGATCCTGAGCAGCCGCCCTTCGCTGTCTGTCCAGACGTGGAAAGGATCACCTTCAGCCACAGTCACACGCCATCGCGACGCCGGCCGTCGCGAACCGGATACCGTTACAGCATCTTCAAGCGACTCCAGCAATACCCGGATGGTGGTCTGACGGTTCTCCAGCGGGACAATAAGTGGCAGATCGACTACCTGCCCGGGCGAAAACCCTTTCAGTGGCTCAAGCAATGCCGCATACTGGTGAATAGCTCCATCGTCCAGCACACGTACTCCATCGAGGAGGCGGTACTCGCGGGCTGCTTCACCTGCAGGGCTCCTTGAAAGAGTCGTAAAACGACCCCGGACACGCTGGCCACCCAGACGGGTCTCCACATCCGCACCATTCCGGAGCTCTACTGTATAGCGGAGCGGCTGCCCCGCCGAATCGATCTCAAGCCGGTAAGCCACCCTCCTGATCCCCGTAGCGGCTTCTGCGCGAAGCTCAGTAACGCGCCCCTCCGGAGTCTGAACCGCCCGGATCGAGAACTGTTCACGCCCTACCCGGACTCCGTTCCGCGAAATGGAGAAGCTCCCTACGTCGATAATCGCAGAGCTCTGGGCAGTGAGTTCGCCCACAGCGGCTGCCACGAAAATCAGGTAGAATAGAGCTAGTCGCCATTTTGAGCACATCCCTTTAATGATAACAGATTTCTTAAGCTTCCGTTCCATCGCCGGATCGGTTGCAGTGGGGTATTCTGCTTCCGGATGACTGATTCCACAGATTCCATGGTTCCACCTCCCACTTCCCATTCGGGCGACCCTGTTCCAGCGGCCGGGCCGGCTGATCCTGCAAGCTCCGGCGCGGCGGGTTCTTTCGGGCACGGCGAGCGACGCGTGGCCGAACGTTCCGACGAATGGCCCGCGCTTTGGGTAGCGACAGCTGTCCTGGCACTCGCATTCCTCGCGATGTGGCAGGGGTCGCCCAGTTGGTGGATGCTGGGGGCGGCTCTCATGGCAACGATTCTGTCGACAGTCGTTGCGGTCATTTCGCTCCGACGACTCGGCCGCGCTTTCAACTGGGCTACAGCCGCGCTCGTTGCGCTGACCCTTACTCTGGGAATCGCCGCCAACGAAACCAGGAAGCTTCAGATAATTGCTGCCACCTATGAGGCTTATTCGGTTGCGGACATGGACAGACGCGTGCAGCGGATGTCCGAGACCGTGCACGAAACAGCGAATATCCTGGCGGCGGCATCCGACCGCTTGCTGGGCGAGCTGAGTTATGGTGAACCGATTGCCGGCAGTGCTGTCCCGTCCACCCTGAGCGGCCCGGCCACTGCGTCTGCTCCTCTTCCTACGGCTTCGTCCGCGTCTGCGTCCGCGGTTTCAGAGCAGGACGGGACACCGTGGCAGTTGGCACCGGCCACCGGTGCCGATTGGCGGCGTATTCTTGCGCTTCCGTCGTTGCCGGGAGGCACAGAAAGCGCCATCCTCGTTTTCCGTGACGGCGTTCTTGTAGCACATGAGGGGCAGACCCGGGTGCCCGTTACAACCGGCGAAGCCGGAGTGCAGGTAGTCAGAACTGCG
Organism: uncultured Gemmatimonadaceae bacterium; assembly: GCA_964506655.1. Taxonomy (GTDB): domain Bacteria; phylum Gemmatimonadota; class Gemmatimonadetes; order Gemmatimonadales; family Gemmatimonadaceae; genus Gemmatimonas. The sequence continues at coordinate 3,473 of CAZDMG010000037.1, read as the reverse complement.
TTCCATACAGCCATGTTGTCGCGTTCGACCAGCCCGGATCACCGCACCGAAGTCGTTTCCGTGGCGCTCCTCGCCTCTTTGCCACCCGCGGATCGCTTTGTGCACTCGCTCGCACAATACGTAACGAACCGGTACAACGCTCCACGTGTTACTTTCGAGGCTGCCGACTCGGCATTCGCCAGACGCGGCTCGTCCATGCTCTATGTAATAGTCGAAGGAGAGCCGGTGGTTGCGGTGCGCGCACTTCCATTCAGTGAAGGTGAGACGCGGGTACTGCGCATGCAGATGGCACGTGCACGCACAGCTGCACCACTTGCTGTGGCCGTCTTCTTTGTGCTTATAGTGAGTTGGAGACGCCCTGCACTGACCCGGCATCGGCTGCTGTCGCTCAGCACGATACTTGGCGTAGTGGCGATCGCACCGCTCAGTGCACTTTCCAACGTATCACCGCTCTTCGATGCCGCGAGCTTCTTTGCACCTGTAGGTGGTGCGCTCACTGCCAACGTTGCGGCACTGCTGCTCACGGCGACACTGATACTCGCGGCGCTGCTGCTGCGATTGCGCGGGCGCGGGCTTGCAACGCGCCGCAGTACTGCCGCACTGCTCGTGCTCGTTGTTGCGGCACTTGGCCCGTTTCTGCTGCGTGATCTCGCGCGCGGCATCACTCTGCCGGCGTCCGGGGCAGACTACTGGCTGTGGACCGCATGGCAACTGGCCATTGCACTCACGGGCGTCGGTGTGCTCCTCGCCGGAGCCGCTGCCGGTCAGGTGACACTTGGCAAGCTGCGTGGAGTTCCACCAGTAGTGGCGCCACTGATCGCGATAGCAGCGGCCATGACAGCGCCCATTCTGTGGCAAGCGCCCGGTGTCTGGCCCGATTGGTACATCCTCATCTGGATTGCAGCGATCGGTGCACTCGCTCTGACGCGAGCCAGTGCAGGTGCACTTGTCGTGGCTGCAACGTTCGTGGCCGGGTGTGGTGCAGTAACGCTTACCTGGGGCGCGGTAGCGCGCGAACGGGTTGACCTCGCGGCATTCGATGTGGCGCGCATTTCTGCCGTCGATGAAAACGCATTTCAGCTGCTTCAGCGTTTCGCGATGACGGTGGAAAATGATACAGTGCGGCTTGCATCACCCGACGCGCTGCTTCGCCAGTATGCTGCATCGGAGCTTGCCATGGCCGGGTATCCGGCGCGGCTGGCGAGGTGGACCGACGATGATCCCGACTATCCGCTGATAGATGTTGCTCTTGCGCCGGTGGCAGACACCATAGGTGCGCAGGCAGCTGTGGCGCACCTCGCGCGTGCCAGTGGAGTGTCGCTTTTCCATGCAGTCGAGGACGGTGCAATCACATATCTCATTGCCGCAATTCCGGCTCGTGATGGTACCGTAACGACTATTGCCGTACCGCCCCGCACACGTATGCTGCCACTGGACCCATTTGCTGCGCTCACCGGCATAGCAGGTGAACGCAATACGGTACCGCCTTACCAGATGCGGCTGGGAGGGGCGCCGGCCAGCAACGCGCCTCAGGAACTCCAGTGGACACGCAGCGGGAACATCATGCGCGCTGTCGGAGTTGCCGGGGTGGGCGAGCGGTCGCAGACAGTAAACATCGAAGTTGATCTGCGCGGGCTGTCTGTGTTGCTGCCGCGCGGTGCGCTGCTTGTGCTGCTGGATGTGGGGGTCGTTCTTCTGATCTGGGCTGCCACCGCAGCTGCCGAAGGAGCGCTGGGGCCCTGGCTTAACGAACAGTACTCACGCATTCTCCGCTCCTACAGAATGCGACTGAGCGCAACCCTTATCGTGTTCTTTGTTGCACCTGCAACGATCTTTGCCGGCTGGTCGGCCTTCCGATTGCGGGATGATGACAGGGTTTCGCGCGAGTTGCTTTTGCGCGAAGCACTCCGGGATGCTGTCGCCGGCATCGATGACAGGTCTGTGGTCTTCTATTCCGACGACAGTGAACGCGTTCCTTATTTTCTGTTTGAACAATCGCAGCTCGTCGCAGCCAGTGACCCGGTGCTTGATGCACTTGCACCGCTGGGCAGGTTGTTGCCGGCCGGAGTACCATTGGTACACGAAGACCCGGCCTTTGCAGACGATGACTTTGTATCGCGCAGGGTTGAGGTACGCTCGCGTGAGGCGCTCGTGGGATATCGCAAACTGGAGTTTGGTTCGCCTGCGCTTGTGCTGGCAACGCCTGCCCGCGGTAACGAGTCGGAGCTGGACAAGCGACGCGAAGATCTGGGGATATTGGTTCTTTTTGCAAGTGCGATGGGTGTACTGGCAGCTTTCTGGTTCAGCGGACTTGCAGCGCGTGCGCTTGCCAGGCCGGTGAGTGCGCTGCGGCATGCTGCACTGTCACTGGCCTCCGGAGATCCTGAACCACAACTGGGTGCAGTACCTGCAACGGAGTTCGCATCAGTATATGGCGCGTTTACGAGTATGGCGCACGATCTCACTGCATCGCGGGCTGAGCTGGAAGCATCTCACCGGCGTACGGAAGCAGTGCTGCAGCATGTGGCCAGTGGTGTAGTGGCGCTTAAGTCCAGCGGTGAGATTCTCCTCGTCAATCCGAGAGCGCTTTCAATACTCGTCAGTACAGCCAGGGACGAACGTCTTATCGGTATAGCGGACCTCCCGCAGGAGATAAGATTGCGCACGCAGGCGTTTATGCAGGGGCAGCGGGAGGAAGAAGCGTTCGAAGTTCAGGTGGACGCACGCCAGCTGCGTGTGCGCCTTACGCGACTGCCGTCTGGTGCGGTGCTCACGGTAGATGACGTAACAGAGATGGCGTCGGCGCAAAGAGTTCTGGCGTGGGGTGAAATGGCACGCCAGGTGGCGCACGAGATCAAGAATCCGCTCACTCCGATCCGACTGGGTGTGCAGCACCTGCGTCGGGCTTTTCGAGATGAACGCAGCGACTTTGGTGGAATACTGGAGACCAACGTCGGGCGGATACTCAGCGAGATAGACCACCTCGATGAGATAGCCCGCAGCTTCAGCAGATATGGATCAGCACCGGAGCACCGTGCAGCAACGGAACCGGTGGATGTGGTATCCGTAGTAAAGGATATGATTTCCCTTGAAGAGCTGGGCGGAACCGGCGGGACAGAGTGGAGCATTCAGGTGCAACCCGAAGGCTCCAGGCCGATGGGATTCGCCCGACGGGACGATCTGCGTGAAGTAGTGCTTAATCTCCTTGAGAATTCGAGGCTCGCGGGCTCCACCAAAGTACATGTGACTATTGCTGAGTCCGATGCAATAGTCGTTCTTGAAGTCACCGATAACGGCAGCGGGATCAGCAAAGAAAGTATGTCGCGGATATTTGAGCCGCATTTTTCGACTCGTACAAGCGGAAGCGGGCTCGGGCTCGCCATTTGCAGGCAGCTGGTGGAAGGATGGGGTGGTCGCATTACAGTTGCCAACGCACCGGGCGGCGGAACCGTAGCACGTGTTGAAATGGCCGC
>CAZDMG010000036.1:0-21122 GCA_964506655.1 uncultured Gemmatimonadaceae bacterium | reverse complement strand
GTATCGTTGGCTGTAATAGAAGTACGGTTGCACAGCGCACGGATTCCGCAGGCGCTTGGAACTGTAAGATCGACAGCGATTGGAATAGTGGGTAGTGCAGCGCGCGTTGGACTGGTGCTTCAGCCACTGCTGCCGTCAGTGATTGGAATTGCGGCCTTTGCCGGTGGTGCTTTGCTGCTCTTTTCGGGTGCAACGCCTGCCGCGCACGGTCGCGTTGGGGCACTCACAGCAGTATTGCCTCTTGGACTTGTAGAGTTGAGCCACTTTACAGCAAGCCTTGCCGGGGTGGGGCTTCTGGTACTGGGTGCAGCATTGCGTCGGCGGCTGGACGCTGCGTGGGGGGCCACGGTAGCGCTGCTTGCACTGGGTATCGCGGCCTCGTTGCTGAAAGGGCTCGACTGGGAGGAAGCAGCGATACTGTTGGTTGTGATCGCATCTGTAGTGGTATCGCGTGGTGCTTTCTACCGACCGACTGCACTGACTGCGGATTTTCTTACACCAGGCTGGCTCATCGCTGTATTGGGTGTGGCCGGTGCAAGTGTCTGGCTGGGATTCTTCGCCTATCGCGAAGTGCAGTTCACAAACGATCTGTGGTGGCAGTTCACGGCACGCGGCAACGCGCCGCGGTTCCTTCGTGCAAGTGCCGGAGTTATGGCAGCGGTTCTCACTGTGGGTTTCTGGCGTCTGTTCCGTCCGGCAGCACATCAGCCTGAACTGCCAACGGAAGACGAGCTCAGACATGTTGCCGCCATTGCCGGTCGCGTGCCTGAGTGTTCTGCATCACTCGCTCTGCTTGGTGACAAGACGCTGGTTTTTTCTGAAGACGGCGATGCGTTTGTCATGTATGGCGTTTCAGGGCGGAGCTGGATAGCCATGGGTGACCCGATCGGAGAAGGAGTCCGGCTTGCCGATGCAGCGTGGCGGTTCCGTGAAGTGGCAGACGCGCACGGAGGGTGGCCTGTGTTCTATCAGGTCCGTCCTGAAAGGCTCCCGATTTATATAGATCTGGGTCTTTCGCTGCTCAAACTGGGAGAGGAAGCAGTGGTGCGCCTTGATGGTTTTTCGCTTGATGGCAGTGAACGAAAATGGATGCGTCGGGCGCTCAAGGATGCAGAAAAGGCTATGCTGGAGTTTGAGGTTGTAGCGGCTGCGGAGGTGCCCAGAATGCTCCCGGAACTGCGCAGGATATCCGATGACTGGCTGGGTGGGAAAGCCACGAGAGAAAAAGGTTTTTCACTTGGTCGCTTCGACGAGCGGTATCTGAGCAGGTTTCCCATTGCAGTTGTGCGTGAGCATACCGGCAATGGGTCACGGATGATTGCCTTTGCGAATATCTGGGCAGGGTGTGAAGGCGGGGAGTTTTCCCCGGACCTCATGCGTTATGCATCGGATGCACCACGTACCACAATGGACTTCCTGTTTGTGCAGCTGTTGCTTTGGGGGAAGGCACATGGTTACGGCTCGCTGAGTCTGGGGATGGCGCCTCTCGCAGGCCTGGTGGAGTCGGACCTGATGCGCCCCGAGCTGGCGCCGCTGTGGGCGCGAGCGGGGACGCTTCTATACGACAAGGGTGAGCCGTTCTACAATTTCCAGGGGCTCCGGGCGTTTAAAGACAAGTTTTCGCCCGTCTGGGAGCCGCGGTATCTGGCCTCGCCAGGCGGTATAGCGCTGCCGCGGATACTTACGAATGTTGCCACGCTGATATCGGGCGGTGTTACAGGACTGGTCCGCAAATAGTGGACGATCGTTGCCTCGCGCGCAGCTTTGACGGACTGTAGCTTGAAAGTATGGTTCAGTTACTGTCGGGCGATACAACCAGCAAATGCCCAGCCCAGCCGTAGTCCTTACGCTTTTCGCGATCGGTGGTATGCTTTCGACAGCTGCCCTGAACGAATTCGTGGACAGACGCGTTGTTGATGCGGTCACGGTGGGCGATTTCGAAAGCGAGCTGCATCGGGGCTTTGCAGACCACAAGAGTGACGCTGCAAGCGACAGCCTCGGCTCCTATCGGGTGGTATCCGGGTGGCTCCACTACTCACTGGCGACCTTCGAGGATACCGAAGTAACAGTCGGGATAGCGCTGACGAGCGAAAGAGAACCACGTTTGGTTGATGTATTGGTTGAGGACAGCCTCATCAGGACGGTTAATACAGACTCCCTTAACCAGCCCGGCATACGCGTTGCGAGCGCAGCGGGCGCCGGGGTCACCATGCTGGAGATAGATGTTCCATTCACACTGACCCGGGGAAAGAGTCAGATCACCGTTGTGCTGCGCGGCCGCAACGGCGTTACACCAAGGCTGCGCGAAGTACGGACAATCCAGTACCATAACGAATTCCTTCAATAGGCAGGCACACGATGCGATACGCCACCAGCACCCAATCTCAACGTCGCAGGCAGTCTGCGGCAACAGAATCCGAAGTCACGCTCATGAAAGGAGCACCGTGGCGCGGCAGGGTATCGGTGGGAATTGCGGTGCTTGCGATTACTGCACTGATGTCATCCTGCACAAAAAATACAGACAATAACGACCCATATATCTGGCTTGAGAGCTTTGACAGCCCCGAGGCCATGGAGTGGGTGAGAGCTGAAAATACAAAGACCCTCGACGTGCTGGAGAAGGATCCACGCTTCGACGGTTTCTACCAGACCGCACTCAGGCTGGCACAATCGGAAGACCGGATACCGGGTGTGACCTTTATGCCCGGCAAACTTATCAACTTCTGGCAGGACGCATCGCACATCCGTGGTGTGCTGCGTGCAACCACACTCGCGAGCTACAGCACCTCATCGCCGGTGTGGACCACTATCCTGGATCTCGACGAGCTTGCGAAGACGGAGAATGCGAACTGGGTGTGGAAAGGGATGGACTGTCTCGACCCGGACCGGCAGCGTTGTCTTCTGATGCTTTCGGATGGCGGTGAGGATGCGGTTACAGTGCGCGAATTCGATCTGGCGTCCGGGAAGTTTGTGGAAGGCGGCTTTGTGCTGCCGACAGGGAAACAGACCGTTGCCTGGGAGAACAGGGATTCGCTCCTTGTTGCCCGCGAGTGGACAAGCGGTGAGATGACAGAGTCCGGGTATCCCTTTGTTGTGAAGCGATTGGTGCGCGGACAATCGCTGGATGATGCCACAGAGATTTATCGTGGAACGAAAGCAGATGTACTTGTTGTGCCGGGCGAACTTTATGGCAACAACGGTGAGCGGCTGAATATCATTTCGCGGGCAGTGGATTTCTTCAATTCGGACATGCTCCTTGTACAGGGGGATGGTGTTGTGAAACTGTCGGTCCCGCAGAAGTCCACTCCGGTGGCATTTATGGATGGCCAGATAATCCTTCGTCTTTCGGAAGCCTGGGAAAGTGCGAACGGCGATATCAAGACCGGCTCACTGGCGGCATTCGATGCCCGTGATGCAGCTGCACATCCCGATTCCATCGTGCCGGTTGTAATAGCGGAGCCCGGCCCGCGTGAAGCTATCGGAGGCGCTTCGGCTACCAAAACAAAGCTTCTTGTGAGTGTTACCGACAACGTGCGTGGTCGCATTTATGTTTACAGTCACGGCAGCGACGGCGGCTGGAGTCGTACGAAACTCGACCTCCCGGATAATGTCACTACCTCGGTAAGTGCGGTGGATGGGGCCAATGATCAGGCGCTGATCGGTGTTACGGGCTATCTGACGCCCTCAAGCCTGTGGCTTGCCAACACTGCGGCGGCGAGTGTCACGGAGATCAAGACACTAAAGCCGCAGTTCGATGCATCCAACGCGGTGGTGGAACAGCTGGAAGCGAAATCCTCCGATGGCACGATGATTCCGTATTTCATTGTGCATCCAGCCGGCATGCAGTACGACGGCACCAACCCGACGATCATCAACGCATACGGCGGGTTCGAGATTTCCCTTACACCGTCGTACAACACGACAGCCGGCAAGCTGTGGATTGAGCGGGGCGGAGTATGGGTCGTTGCGAACATCCGCGGTGGTGGCGAATTCGGTCCGGAGTGGCACGAAGCCGGTCTGAAAACCAGGCGTCAGATCATCTACGATGACTTTGCAGCCGTCGCCGAGGATCTGATTGCGCGCAAGGTGACGAGTCCGCGGCACCTCGGGATCACAGGCGGTTCAAATGGCGGTCTTCTGATGGGTGTTGAGATGAACCAGCACCCGGAGTTGTGGAATGCGGTGCAGATTGCCGTGCCGCTCCTTGATATGCTGCGCTACGAACAGATCGCAGCAGGTGCAAGCTGGGTGGGAGAATACGGCTCTGTCAGCAACCCCGACGAGCGGGCGTTCCTTGCGCGTATCTCACCGTACAACAATCTGAAAAAAGGCGTGAAATACCCCGTGCCGTTCATCTGGACAACCACAAAGGATGACCGTGTGGGTCCACAGCACGCGCGCAAGTTTGCGGCGCGGATGTCGGAGTACGGCCTTCCGTACTATTTCTATGAAGTTATCGAAGGTGGTCATGGCGCGGGGGCGAATGCCATGCAATCGGCACACACCACCGCGCTTGGCTATACCTATTTCACGCGCCAGCTGATGGACAATGAAAGCAGCAACTGATGGATCATCGCTGCACCGCATGCCAGTGAGTATGCAGGTGCGTCAAACAAACTCCCGTACACTGACACAGATGAAGTCACGGTTTCTTACAGCCATTTTGTTAGCCACTGCCGGAGCGGTTCCGTTGGCGTTCCCTGGATTTGCATCGCGTGCCGATGCACAGTTGGTTCAGACCGGACCGCCGCAATGGCTGACACGCCCTGAGCTCACCAACTATGAGGAAACGAGTCGATATCAGGAAGTGATCGACTACATGCGGCAGATGGCGCAACTGAATCCGCAGATCCATCTCACTACCTACGGCTATACCTACGAAGGGCGCGCATTGCCGCTTGCAGTAATCGGAGCGCCGGCCGCAACGCCGGAAGCCGTGCTCGCCACAGGGAAGACGCGCGTGTATATACAGGCCAACATCCATGGCGGAGAAGTGGAAGGGAAGGAAGCCATGCTGTGGATGCTCCGCGCAATTGCCAAGGGTGAACACAGCGAGTGGTTCAACAGCATGGTGTTGCTCATCAATCCCATTTACAACGCCGACGGCAACGAGCGGATCACTCTGGTGAACCGCGGCTCCCAGGCTGGCCCTGTAGGCGGCATGGGAACACGCGAGAACGCACTGGGGCTGGATCTCAACCGCGATGGCATAAAGATGGAAACAGCTGAGGCCCGATCGATGGCCTCACTGCTTACACGTTACCAGCCGCATGTAGCGATGGATCTGCATACAACAGATGGTTCGGCCGACAACGGTTTCAACATGACATATGAAACGTCGCTCAGCCCGAACAACTCCAAAGCGCAGATGGATATGCTCCGTAAGGAGCTGCTGCCGCAGATCACTGCGACGGCAAAAGAGAAGCACGGTTCCGACTGGTGGTATTACGGTGGTGTCTCCGGGACTGGTGAGAACCGCGGCTGGCGATCAGACGCTGATCTGGCGCGGCCGCGCTACACGAGCACGTACTACGGCGTCCGCAATATTCTGGGGCTTCTTACTGAGGCGTATTCCTATTCGCCGCTGAGAACCCGCATTTTCGAGACCTACTGGTTTGTGGAAGAAGCGCTCAACTACGTGCACAAGAACGCAGATCGGGTGCGCGCAGTTGTTGCACAGGCCAACAAGGAGTCGGTGATCGGTCAACAGCTTGCAGTTCGTCAGGAGCTGGTGAAGGACCCGGAGCTCAAGCGGATAGTGTTCCGGCCTGCGGCAAGCACGAGGCATCCGTTGGTGGCAGACCGTCCATTCCGCCTGCGCGCCGACTCCAGCACTGAGGTGCGGGTCGAGATGCTGCCGTTCTACGGAATGGCTGAAGCAACAGAGACGAGTCTGGCGCCGCGCGTCTGGGCCATCCCACTGGACAACAGCCTTACCGCTGGTGCTGGTGCTGGTGCTGGTGCTGGTGCGGCAGCCGGTGGTGCAGCCCGTGGGGGCGGTGCAGGTGCGGCGGCAGGTGGTGCAGCCCGTGGGGGCGGTGCAGGTGCTGTTGCAGGTGCGGCCGGAGCGGGGCGCGGTGGCGCACCCGGTGGTATGGGTATGGGTGGCATGGGCTTCGGGCGGGGCGGAGCAGGTGGTACACCCTCGCAGCGCATGATCGCCTCGGTGATCGACCGTCTTGAAGCTCACGGCGTCCAGTACACTGTCACCAAACGTGAATTGGAGTTCACCGGCGAGCGCTATCGTATCGCTACCAACAACATTGCTGCGCGCGAGTACCAGGGGAGCCATCGTGAACGGACTCTCACGGGTCAGTGGGAGTCGGTGAAGCAGACTCTGCCGGTGGGTTCGGTTCTGATTCGCATGGATCAACCGCTGGCGCGTCTGGTATTCCTTCTGATGGATCCGCGCTCCAATGACGGATTCATGTCGTGGAACATCCTCGACGCGGTACTCGGACTCGATCCTGGGCCGCAGTTCTATCCTGTGCTCCGCACGATGGAGGATGTGAAGAACCCCGACTGAAGCAATCGCTTATTCCGGTCAAATATCGTATCTTTCAAGGATGGCTTCATTTTTTGCTTCTCCGAGGGCCAGGTTCATGGCTGGCGGTCTTCTTATTCTGGGGACTGCCAGCTGGCTCATGGCGTCGTCGGCCAGGAATACGGCGACATTCTATCTGACTCCATCTGAGTTGTCGGCAAAGATTGCCAGTGACCCGGGCTTCTACAATACCGGCGTGAAGGTGGGTGCAGATGTGGTAGATGGAAGCATCGTCCGCGATCCTTCCGGCCGCGAGGTCTCCTTCCGGATGACCGACGGCGTCAGTGAATATCCGGTGGTGTACCGCGGTGTCATCCCTGACACCTTTACGGAAGGTGTTGAAGTCATCGTCGAAGGGCGGCTCCATGCGGATGGCACCTTCCACGCCACAACACTCCTCGCGAAGTGTGCTTCGCGGTACGAGAACGCGCCCGACAAACCGGGCGCTTCCGCAGGGTATCAGACGAAACCGTCCTGACCCATGAACGGAAGCGTTGCTTCCAGTTCACCTGTGCATACTTACATGCACGCTCCGTGTACCGTTCGAGACAAGTATGATTTTAGTTGGTGAACTCTCGCTGTGGATTGCGCTGCTTATGGCAGCGTGGGCAGCCACAGTTTCCTTTGCGGGTGGTCTGCAGCAAAGACGGGATCTCGTGCTCAGCGGTGAGCGAGCCATGTACGCCGTCTTTGCGTTCGTCGTACTTGCCTCTCTTGGGCTGTGGACTGCGCTCTTCACGCACGATTTCTCGATCAAGTTCGTCGCGTCCTACACCAGCGCCAATCTGCCGAAAGCCTACCTCTTTGCTGCTTTCTGGGCCGGTCAATCCGGCTCAATGCTCTTCTGGGCGCTGATACTGGCTACCTACTCCGCGATTGCGGTGTACGCCAACCGCTCGTCGAACCGCCAGATCATGCCGTACGTCACTGGCACGCTGGCTGTCGTCAGTCTCTTCTTCCTGATGACGCTCTGCTTCGGTGCGAATCCATTTGAACGCCTCGACTGGCTGCCGGCAGATGGCCGCGGGATGAATCCGCAGCTGCAGAACCCGGGTATGGCCGCGCATCCGCCGATGCTCTACCTCGGTCTTGTAGCCAGCGCAGTGCCATTCGCCTTTGCCATCGGCGCACTTGTCGCGCGGAAACTCGACAGCGAGTGGCTCGCAGCTGTAAGGCGCTGGGCGCTCGTATCGTGGTTCTTCCTCACCATCGGCATCACGATCGGAATGTGGTGGGCTTACGTGGAACTCGGCTGGAGCGGTTACTGGGCGTGGGACCCGGTTGAGAACTCCTCATTCCTGCCATGGCTCACCGGGACTGCATTCCTGCACTCCATAATGATCCAGGAAAAGCGCGGCATGCTGCGCAAGTGGAACATCGTGCTTGTGATCGTGACGTTCCTGCTGTCGATACTCGGCACCTTCATTACGAGAAGCGGAATCATTCAGAGCGTTCACGCGTTTGCACTGTCACCAGTGGGGAACTGGTTCCTCGGCTTCCTCATTGCTGCAACGATTGCGAGCGCGTGGCTGGTTTATACGCGGCTCCCCGATCTCAAGGCCACAGCGCAGCTGGAAAGCATGGTGAGCAGGGAGGCAGCTTTCCTTTACAACAACCTGATCCTGATCGGAATCTGTTTTGCCACTTTGTGGGGGACTCTGTTCCCGATCATCTCCGAATGGATACAGGGCGAGAAGATCACCGTTGGTGCACCCTTCTTCAATGCTGTGAATGCACCGCTCGGCCTTTTGCTGCTGGCGCTTACAGGGGTAGGGCCGCTGATTGCCTGGCGGCGTGCATCAATAGCGAATCTGCGCAGACAGTTCACCTGGCCGGTTGTCGGTGGTATTACCGTCGTCCTGCTGTTGCTCGCACTTGGAATGCGGAGCCCATGGGCACTTACTGCATATCTGATTGCCGGCTTTGTGTTTGGCACGATTCTGCAGGAGTTCGCAAAGGGTATCGGCGCCCGACGTCGCATGTATCATGAAAACCTGGCGCGTGCTTCGTATCGCCTTGTGATCCGTAACCGTCGTCGTTATGGCGGTTATATCGTACACTTCGGCGTGGCGGTACTGTTCTGCGCCTTTGCAGGCCAGCTGTTCAAGAAAGACATCACAACCGAAGTGAAGGCAGGCGAGGTTGTTACTGCCGTGGATGCCTATGGCAAGACATGGACATTCACGAGCATGGGAATGTCATCGTTTGAGACACTGAACAGGCGTGTGCTTGCAGTGACTTTCGATGTCACCCGTGAAGGGAAGAAGATGGGCCTTCTTTCCAGTGAAAAGCGTCAGCACGTGAACTCACTTGGCGAGAACACTTTTGAACCGTCCACTGAAGTCGGTATCCTCGAGGCGCCGTCGCAGGATGTGTACATGGTGTTCACAGGCGCGATTGATGAGAGTACCGCGGTGGTCCACATCCACTTCAATCCGCTTGTGTGGTGGGTATGGTACGGCGGGTTCATCATGGCAATTGGCGGGCTGATAGTTATGTGGCCGCAGGCCGACCGTAAGGCGCGCCAGCGTGGTTACGCCGCCGAGTTGCCGGCACGGCACATTCCGGAGCCGGTCGCAGCAGGTACTATCTGATGCCGCAGGGCCTTCTGCCACTGCTGACAGGTACAGCCCTTGCTCTTTTAGCGCTTATGCTTGTGTTGTCGCCGCTGATCAGTGGCGACAACCAGGAATCGTCAAAGTCACTCAAGGCTGCGAACGGCAAAACAAAGAGAGGTAGCAATGCGGACGCCGACCATGAAAGTCGGGGCAGTGCTGTCACAGCGCTCCGTGAAATCGAGTTTGACCGTGCCACGGGCAAGCTTTCCGACAGCGACTATGTCGATCTGAAGGAGCGCTATACGTCGCTTGCGCTCGACGAACTGCGGCAGCGAACAGAGATCGTGGCCGACAACACGCGGGTGGTTACCGCTGCGGCATCACTCACTGGCGCGGCAGCTTTCGGTTCAGTGGACGAAGCCGTTGAGGCACTGTTGGAGCGTGCACGCGCTACGCAGTGCAGTTGCGAAGTATGCGGCCCGCGTCCTGAGTCGGATGCACTTTATTGTTCCAGCTGCGGCAGGTATCTCCGCAAGGCGTGTCCTGAGTGTGGTACAGAAGTAACGCTGGTGGGTTCGCACTACTGTACGAATTGTGGCGGTCAGCTGGGAGCGCTGGAAAAGCCCGGTTCTCTTACGCCAGCGCTGTAAGGATCTTCCGGGGTATTGCCGTCAGGGGGATTACTTCATCCACCGCCTCCATACGTATCGCTTCACGTGGCATACCGTAAACCACGCAACTGCTCTCGTGCTCGGCGATTGTGTGCGCACCTGACTGACGCATGGCAAGTAGTCCCTTCGCACCATCTGCACCCATCCCAGTAAGGATCACGCCGAGTGCGCGGGAACCTGCCGACTGCGCAACGCTGTGAAACAACACGTCGACAGCGGGGCGCTGGTGATGAACACGTGGCCCGTCCTTTACACGCACCCGGTATGAGCCACCACGCTTTTCCAGCACCATGTGTAACCCACCCGGTGCAATCAGAGCGTCACCGGGAGAGACCAGCTCGTTGTCACTGGCCTCGCGCACGTTGAGGGCGCAACGTTCATTGAGACGCCTTGCGAAGGGCGCAGTGAAGGCCGGCGGCATGTGCTGCACCAGTACGATCCCGGGCAGATCAGGGGGAAGTTGTGACAGCACGACTTCAATTGCTTTTGTACCGCCCGTTGATGCGCCGATTGCAATTACATCGGTTTTCTGTCGGCGGTCATCGGGTCGCGACGGTGGCTGAGCTACCCTGATAGGTGCTGAATGGAGGTTCGCGTTCAGGGTTTCCGAAGTGCCGGGTCTGGATCGCACCGCGGCCCTCAAAGCCCGTGCAAGATCACGGCCGACGTCAGGCACCGAGTAGGACCCTGAGGGTTTGGCAACTACCTCAACTGCTCCGAGAGCGAGCGCGTCAACGGCTGCCTGGCTGCTTCGCTGCGCGATAGAGCTCACCACCACACCGGGCATGGGGTGGTGCTTCATAAGGTGAGAAAGGAAAGTGAGCCCATCCATCCGTGGCATCTCGATATCAAGAGTCAGAACATCAGGACGGAGACTTACGATCTTTTCCCGTGCGGCGTATGGGTCTATTGCTGTCCCCACAACTTCGATATCACTGTACTGCGACAGTTCCTCGCTGAGAGTTCTGCGCACCACTGCCGAGTCATCAACGATAAGAACGCGTATCATCGTATGAACGTCTCGATGGAAGAGTCTCAGTAACGATTACTGAGCCACTGTCGATGGCGAGTGAAACTGTACGGGCGCAGTTGCCACCGGTATTGGATGATTCAAGATTGAGTCCGTGCCGTTTCAGCGTGTGGTGCAACTGAAGGAGGTTGCAGTGTCCAACCCGGAATGCATCCACTCCGGAGCAGGTCATGAATTCTGCACCGCCACTGGCCGTTACTATAATGGACCTGCGGCGGGCTCCTTCCGCTTCGCACATCCCGAGGAGAAGCTCGACGCCGGTATCCACGAATGTCGCAGGCATGGCAGCAGCCATGGAGCGGTTTATGCTGGCTACCGGGAGCATCGCGTGCAGAAGTCCGCCGACCTGCTGTTCCGGGTCGTATACCGTGATACCGAGGCAGCTGCCAAGCGCGTATGTGATAAGCAGATCGTCCGGATCAGAGGAAACAGCTACATCTGAAATTCCCACGATATGCTTGTGTCTGAGCGTAGTCATACTCACTTACTTCATATATACGGCAGGACGGACATAGCGGAACTGGTGCTCCAGCGATGTAAGCCCTTCGGAGTGACCGACGAAAAGGTAGCCACCCGGTATAAGTGACTCCCAGAATCTCTGAACCAGTCTCTGTTGTGTTTCGCGATCGAAGTAGATCATAACATTACGGCAGAAGATGACATGAAAAGGGCGCTTCATTGGCCATTGATCCATCAGGTTGAGCCGTGCAAATTGCACGCTCCTGCGAAGTCCCTCTTTTACGGAATACACATCCGCACCTTTACCAGGTACAGCAGTCACGCAGGACTGTCGCAACTCCAGCGGGATATCGTTGATGGACGCAACTGGGTACTCCGCCTTCCTTGCCCGTTCGAGCACCCGTTCCGAGATATCAGTACCGAGTATCCGGGCCTCCTGGAAGGCCTGGTGGCTGAGGGCTTTGTGGAGCACCATTGCAAGTGTGTAAGGTTCTTCGCCCGTTGAGCAGCCCGCGCTCCAGATGCGGAGTGAGCGATCGGCTTCAGGGAGTTCCGGCAGCACGACATCTTCCAGGTACCGGAAATGTGCAGGCTCACGGAAGAAGCTTGTCTTATTCGTCGTGAGCAGATCCACCAGCTCCCGCAGCTCCTTCCCCGAAGCATCGTTTTCGACATGATCCAGGTAGGAAGTGAAAGTGCCGGCGCCGCGCATGCGCAGGGGCTTGCTCAGGCGGGATCGCACCAACACTTCCTTGGAATCGTTCAGCGTAATTCCGCTGTGACGATAAAGAAGTGCGGCAATACGCCGGAACTCATCGCGGGTCAGTTCTGCTGATTCGGTATACTGCATGAAAGGTGTTTGTGTGTCGGTCGTGGGCATCCAGGCGTCATCGCCTGCGCCGGCTGCGATCAGAGCTGACCGCAGCCGGCAGTGGTGGTACGACGGGGTTACAGAGTAAACTCAGAATTGGTGCATGACGCGTTCATCCAACTCCGAACTGAATGGAATGATGTCTTCCGGGGAGTCTCCATTCTCTGATGCGTATGCGGCACCGCGAGTGGCAGCACCAACGGGTGAGGCCACCTTCTGCTTGCGTACCGGTGCGGTGTGTGACTGGAAATTCCCACCGGTGCGACCCGCACCCCGGGTGCGTGTATTGCTGCCTGCGCGTGCCGAATGGCCGACAGCCTTGCCTGTCTGACGTGAATTTGAACGACTGTTCAGCGTGAACTGACCCACCAGTTCGTTGAGTCGGTCGGCCTGACCGTTGAGCTCTTCAGCGGTGGCAGCCGATTCCTCAGAGTTGGCAGCAGCCTGCTGGGTTACGCTGTTCATCTGTTCAACTGCAGTCGTGATCTGATCAACGCCCTGTTGTTGCTGGTCGCTGGCTTCAGCGACTTCTGCCATCACGGCACCGACTTTGACAACCTGCTCGTTGATTTCTGTCAGCTCGGAGAGGACGGAGTTGTTGATCGCCACACCACTGTCTGCATTGTGAACGGCTTCCTCAATGAGTGCTGCGGTGTTCTTTGCTGCTTCAGCTGAGCGCATGGCCAGGTTCCGCACCTCTTCGGCGACAACTGCAAACCCCTTGCCGGCATCTCCCGCTCTCGCTGCTTCAACGGCTGCATTGAGTGCGAGGAGGTTGGTCTGGAATGCGATCTCGTCGATTGTCTTGACAATCCTGGCTGTTGAATCCGAGGATTCCTTGATCTTGTTGATCGCTGTCGAGAGTTTGTGCATGCTTTCAACGCCACGCCTGGCCACGGTCTGGGCCCCGTCTGCAAGGCCGCGTGCCTGCTGCGCATTGGTCGCGTTGAGACGTGTCATGGAGGCCAGTTCCTGCAGGCTGGCTGATACCTCTTCAAGAGAGCTGGCCTGCTCACTGGTGCCTTCTGCCAGACTCTGGCTTCCTGCGCTGATCTGTTCCGACGCTGCTGCCACCTGATCACTTGCGACTGCGACCTCGGATAGAGCATCCTCAAGGTTAGTTGCGGCCGTGTTGACTGCGTCGCGCAGTCTGGCGTGATCGCCTTTGTACTCACTGGTGATTCTGGCAGTCAGGTCACGTCCTGCGACGCGCTCGAGTACAGCCTGCGCTTCCTGAACGGGAGCGACGACGGCATCCAGCGTCTGGTTCAGCCCTTCGATCAGCTGCTTGTAGCACCCTTCGTAGCGTGAAGCATCGCCACGTTGCGACAACCTTCCATCGTTGGCAGCGGAGATAACTGCGCCGGTTTCATCGATAACAGACTGAAGCGTTCCAAGAGCGCGCTCGAAAGCGGTTGAGGTAGCCCTGGCCTCGTTGATCATGCCATTCATTGTACGTGCGAGGTCGCCGATCTCGTCCCGGGAGTCGAGCTCGATGTGCGCAACGGTGGCGGCGGCAGATCGGGAGATATTCCCGTGAGCCATAGCCTCGCTTGCCTCAGTCATCGATGCGATTGCCCGGGTGCGCAGCTCTTCGGCGCCACCGGCAAGGGCTCTGAGTGCTGATGCTATACGCCGCGCGATCATTACCCCGATGGCAATGCCAAGGAGGACGCTTATGAGGACCATCGACAATACGAAGCTGCGGGCACTGCGGTATGTATTGGCAGCGTCGGCTGTTTCGCGATCGACAACAGCGATCTTGTTTTCAGCAAGAGTCTCGAAAGACCCCCTGATAGTATCAAGGTCGGAGGTCAGTTGCGCCAGCGTTGTCCCGGACAGGATTTCGCTTGTGGTCCTGCCGGCCCTGAGTTGCTCAACAAGCGGAGCTGTCAGGCGGCTGTGACGCAACCATTCGGCGTCAAGCGCTGCGAGCGCTGCCTGTTCCTTTTCATCCGTGAGCAACTCCCGGGCGCTGTCGAGGGAGGCGTTCAGCTTTGCGGTTTCTCTGGCCATATTTTCAAGCGCGGTTGTACGCGTTGCACCTGGCGGTGCCAGCAACGCGTTGCGCAGATAACTGGCGCTGGCGAGCATGTGAATATCTGCCTGCTTTATGTGCGAAAGGGCAGGGAGCTGGATATGGGCGATGTCGTCGGTATCATGATTGATGGTGGTCATCTTTGAGATGGCCGTCACACCGATAATTGCGGTGATGGCGGAAACCATCAGGAACCCGAGGGTCAGCTTTGTTGCTACGCGTAAGTTGTCAAACCAGCGCATGGGTAACTCCGGCTAGAGCGGTTGGTGAAATCGCGGACAGTCCGCGGTTGTGGAGAGAGAGTGTCCGGCAGGAGCGCCGGATCCGGATCAGCGATGTGCTGGTCACGATGTGACACCCAGTGGGTGTTCTGCTGATTCGCCCTGAATGCTCTGAGCGAGGACGCGATCTATATCGAGTAGGAGTTTCACCTGCCCGTTTGTCTTTGCAACGCCAAGTATGTAATCACTGTCGGCGTCGGCACTGAAACCCGGTGGGTCCTCGATGTCGACTTCAGGGATGTCCAGTACCTCTGAGACGCGATCAACATAGAGTCCCATCTGGATGCCCCTTACCTGGACAACGATGATGCATGCCTCTGCGAGTTCACCCGCGGGTTCAAGTCCGAACCGGGCACGCAGATCCATGATCGAGATAACCTTGCCGCGCAGATTGATTACGCCCAGGATGAAGGGTGGTGTGCGCGGCACACGCGTGATGGACATGATGCCTATGATCTCGTGGACCTTGAGAATACCGAGTCCGTACTCTTCGCCATCGAGATAGAAAGTGAGGTACTTACCGGCGCGTCTGTGTGTTGCCGGATTCTGTTCTTGTGTGGCAGTAGCCATATCAGGCATGGGTGTCATCGCTGACTCGTTTCAGGAGGTTGTCAGGGCGGCAACAGCAGTTGAATGCGCTGCTGTGACTGTGGAGTGTTTCTGGCCGGCTGGATTCCAGTTGGCTTGTTGGGGCTGATTTGCGAGCGAGATCAGCTCCGGGACATCGAGAATCAGCCCGACCCGCCCATCGCCGAGTATTGCGCTTCCGGCAACGCCGGCGACACGGCCGATGCCTTCTCCCATTGGCTTTGCAACGACCTGCTGCTGACCGAGCACTTCGTCCACCAGGACAGCGCAAAGGCGGTCGGCAACGTTCACCACCACCAGCATTCCATCCTGGGGCTTCTGTAACCCGCGCCCGATTCCGAACAGGCGGTGCAGGCGGAGCAATGGGAGCAGTTCGCCCCGGGCCTGCACCATTTCTCTCTGACCAGCGAAGCAGTTGAGCGACTGTGCTGACGGGCGAAGGCTGAACTGGATGTGTATTGTGGGGATGATAAAGCGTTCTTCTGCGACCCGTACGAACATCCCATCGGTGACGGCGAGCGTGAGCGGGAGGCGCAGAATGAACTGCGACCCTTTGCCGGGATCTGAAGCGATGTCGATCCTGCCTTCGATGGACTCAATGTTGGTGCGTACGACATCCATGCCGACGCCACGACCGGAGAGATCTGTTACCTCATCGTTGGTTGAGAAACCGGGCGCAAAGATCAGGTTGTAAATGTCGCTGTCAGACATTGCCTTATCGGGCTCTATCAGTCCACCGGCTGCGGCTTTCGCCAGGATACGTTCACGATCGAGTCCCTTGCCATCGTCGGAAACGTTTACAACCACGCTCCCGCCTGCATGCGATGCAGAAATTATGAGCCTGCCTGTCTCCGGCTTGCCACACTCACGACGGACGTCGGGAGTCTCAATGCCGTGATCGATGGCGTTCCGGACCATATGCACCAGTGGGTCACCGATGACATCAACCATATTCCGGTCGATCTCTGTGTCTTCACCTTCGATAATGAGGTCCACGTGTTTGCCGCTGCGATGCGCGACATCACGCACGAGACGTCTCATCTTGTGGAACGTGGCCTTGAGTGGCACCATACGCATGGACATGCTGAGTTCCTGCAATTCACGCACGATCTTGCCTGCGTGTGCCGCCTTGCGGCTTATTCCCTGACCGGTGTCGTTTTTTACAACCGGGTCTTCAGCTATCATGGACTGCGCGATGACCAGTTCGCCCATCATATCAATCAGGCGGTCCAGTCGTTCGGTGCGCACGCGAACAGTGGAATTGCCGGAGGCGCGCGCAACTTCGCCGGCCTGATTGCCGGCTGTAGTACCGCCTGCAACAGCTGCAGAAATACCGCTTGCAGGTTGCTGGACTGCGCCAGCTGGCATTGCGCCAGCCTCTGGATTTGCTGCGCGCTGTGGAGCTGTGGTTGCAACTGGCCATTCAAAGTCCGGGGGGGCTGCTGTGCCTGTGTGTGTACCTGACGGAACGCAGGTGACGGCTGCCTGTGTGTCGGTTTCCACTGAAGCCCGTTCAATAATCACCTGCAGCTCATACATCCCGGGCGGTGTGGGCACGGGGCTGCCAGGGAGTGTCCCTTCAATGGCATCCATAAGCGAACCCAGCATATCTGTTGCCTGAAGCGCGAGATCAGCAATGCTGCGTGAAAACGGGATCTGCTGATCGCGCACTGCGCTGAGCAGTGATTCCGCGTGATGGGCAAAGTGATTTACATCGGTCAGCCCCAGGAATCCTGACGTACCCTTGATTGTATGGAATGCGCGGAAGATTGTATTGACGGCCTCCGGGTCGTCCGGGGTATCTTCCAGCTGGAGCAGTGCCTGCTCGGAGCTCTGGATGTACTCGCGGCTTTCACTGATGAACTCCGCAAGCAATGTTGTGTCGGTATCAGCTGGCAGGAGCGAGGGTAGCGGTTCTGCCTTCTGGGGCTCCTCCAGCGCATTGCGGGGTCGCTCCTTCTCCTGGGGCGCCTCGAGCGCTTCACCGAGTCGTGCTTCAGCTTGCCGCAGCACTTCGGTTGCGACGTCATCCTCTGCGTCTATTGCTGTATTCAGGGCCGAGATCAGGTCGCTGATTGCTGCGGCAGCTATTTCGTCGTCTGCCCCGGATTCCTGGAGGAGTGACCTGACGCGCTTGAGTGCGGACCTGTCGGAAGCATTCAGTGTCAGGAAGAGTGCAACGACGTCGTCGAGTGCGAGTGAAGTATGCAGGGAAGTGTGCAAGATCGTATTCTCTATTCAGGCGGTCGCATCAGTTCATCAGCCAAAGCCTGCCGCAGAGTGGCGTCGCTGAATGTTGCATCGGGATCGAATGGCGCAGCGTTTATCACCACCGCTTCAGTGGTTTCAACTGCCATGACATCAGTGGACCCTGTCAGATATGTGTCGAAACTCTTTCTCACTTCACCCAGCCTTAGCTCGACGTTCTTCAGGATCGCAATTGTATAACGCAACTGCTGGGCAGTTATGTCCTGGAACTGAAGTTGTCCCATGGACTGAAAAATCTCGTCACGCAGGAGGGCACGCGTTTCGGCCGCTTCTCCGGTGCCGGAGTTATCCAGCGTCTCGAGATGTTCCACGTGCTGCAACGCGCGGTCGAGGCCGTCAAGGAGCCCTGTTGCGGCCATCTCGGTCACCGATGTAACCTCTTCCAGTTTCTCCGTGGTAACCCGGAAGTCATCACCGGTAGCACGATCCAGCGCATCCCTGCTCGTCTGCAGCAGACTGAGCATCGATGCAATCTCTTTGAATGCATGCCCAAGTGCGTCAGGAAGCCTTTCCACTGATGGTATGGTTCCGTAATCTGTTGTCATGACCTTTTTCTCCTTGTGTGAGGGCAACCTCGCCCCGACCCGATTACCGGAACAGCATGCATTCGCACGTATTCCGGGGTGTGGACAGTGTGTTCCGCATAAGGCGGAATTGTGTTGTGGCGATATGCGCATGTCTTTGACATTGCGCGGACCTGGCAGAATGCTTCAGGCAGCAGCGTCGAGAACGTGGTCTATTTTTTCCTTCAGCACCTGAGGCGTGAAGGGTTTCACCACGTAGTGATTTGCACCGGCCTGTACGGCTGCGAGGATATCCGCCTTCATGCTGCGTGTAGTCACCATCAATACCGGTACATCTGTGCCGTCAGGGCGTGCACGCAGTGCCTTAACGAAATCAAGGCCGGTCATATTCGGCATATTCCAGTCGGTTATGACAAACCGGATAGAAGTATCGTACCGCCGCAGCGCATCCGAACCGTCTGTGGCCTCAACTATGTCGGTATAACCGATACGCTGAAGTGTATTGACCACAATGCGACGCATGGTGACAGAGTCGTCCACTACCAGGAACTTCATAGGGAGCGACCAGTGTTGCACGCGACAGCGTGCAGGGTGCGCGCGAAAGCCGCAACCCGTAGCGATTGTTGATTCATGACACCTGAACTCTTTACGACAACAGCAGGCGTCTCCAATGGCGGCCGTCTCTCTGACTTGCTACGGCTCATTGTGGAGCTCGCCGCAGCAACATCGCCGCACGGTGCTTTAAACACCGCGGTCTTCCGTGAAGACCCTTTCTGCAATATCGGACGTCGGTTACAACACTTTAGTCACAGATTCGTTTTGCATGAAACTTTCAACAATGCCGACGCAGTGTCTGTTATAAAGAACAGTCTTTGCAATTCCGCAAAAAGAACCGTAGCGATGCAAGCTCAACTGCCTGGGATCACGCCCCGTACCCAGTCCAGATATGTGTCATTGCCATCATCCACATTCACAATGAGTAACTCCGGCACATCATATGGATGCGCTGCAACAAACAGTTCCTTGAGCAGGCTGACATTGTCCGGATGCAACTTCATTATCAGCAGATCCTCGCTTTCATCCACCAGCTCTCCATTCCATTCATATATTGATTGCGCGTTCTTCACGATGTTCGCGCAGGCTATAACCTGCTTCTCCACAAGGGCCCGCGCGATCCGGGCCAAATCGGCGGCGGGTGCTGTTCCGATTGCCAGGAGGAGCCGGGGCCCGGCCGGTTTTCCCGGGTCTTCACCCGCAGCTGTATTCCCGGGGCTGGCCGCCTCGTTTGCGGAACCTGCTTCGCGCGACACTGCCCCTCGCGCGCCTGCGTCAAAATCGGCGTTCCTGCCTTCAGTTTGGTCTGGCATCTCGTCTCCTCACTCTCAGGGGGTTGTATGTCGGGTGGCATTTTCACAGCTTCAATATCTATGCCCCAATTGAAGAAGGGTCGTAAGCCCGGTCCAGAGGCCGTTGCCGCCAGGGGTGATGTCGGTGTCGATACGCTGGTTGTTCGCGGAGCACGCGAACATAACCTCCGTAATATCGATGTCACTATACCCCGGGACCGCCTTACAGTAATCACCGGTCTTTCGGGATCCGGCAAGTCGTCGCTCGCTTTTGATACTATCTACGCCGAAGGACAGCGTCGATATGTGGAGTCACTTTCGGCGTACGCGAGGCAGTTCCTCGGGCTCATGGAAAAACCGGACGTCGATTCCATCGAAGGTCTGTCGCCGGCCATTTCCATTGAACAGAAATCAGCGGGGCACAACCCGCGATCGACCGTCGGCACAGTCACCGAAATCCACGACTACCTGCGCCTCCTTTTCGCACGCGCCGGCACGCCGCACTGCCCCCAGTGCGGACGCGCTGTACAGCGTCAAAGCCCGGTCCAGATCGCTGAGCTCGTGCTGCAGTGGCCCGCCGATACAAGGATTGAAATCCGTGCGCCACTTGTGCAGGAACGCAAAGGCGAGTTCCGTGAGCTCTTCGATGCTGCCCGCAAACAGGGGTTCGTGCGCGCCATTGTAGACGGCGAGGTTGTTGAAGTCGCCAACCCGCCAAAGCTCAACAGACGCGTCAATCACTCCATCTCTGTCATCGTCGACCGGCTCGTGGTCCGCGAGGAGGACCGCGGTCGGCTCACTGATTCCATCGAAACAGCGCTCCGGCTCGCAGATGGACTCGCGGAGGTCGTGCGTTACGATGGCGACGAACCGCAAACCGAGTTGTTTTCAGAACGTTACGGCTGCCCGGTGTGCGGTATCTCGCTCCCGGAACTCGAGCCGCGACACTTCTCATTCAATTCGCCATTCGGTGCATGCGAAACCTGCAGCGGGCTTGGTACTACCCGCACCGTCAGCGAATCACTCATCCTTGGGGACCCTTCAATTTCCATCCTTGAAGGAGTCGTCATCCCATGGGGTGAGCCTGACGGCTATCTCCGCAAAGTCATCCTCCCCGGACTCGCAAAGACGCTCGGCTTCGATCTGAATACACCGTGGGGGAAAATCCCGGCGGATGTCCGGCACAGTCTTCTTTATGGCATTGGTAATGAGCCTAAAGAACCGCGGAAGGCGATGCGCAAGTCAGTGCGCGGTGCTGCGTCCGGTGCTTCCCAACGCGGCCGGCCCGCGCATGCAGAAGGGAAGTGGGAAGGGATAATCTCACAGGTCCAGCGTCGGTACGATGAGTCCGGCTCCGATGGAGTCCGTCTCGAGCTGGATCAGTTCATGGTCGCAGCACGTTGCCCTGCCTGCAATGGCAGTCGACTGCGCCCGGAATCGCTCGCTGTAACAGTGCATGGTCAGAACCTCGGTGATATCTCGGGGCTCAGCATTGTGGAAGCGCTCAACTTCTTCAATGAAGTGCCGGTGCGTGGAAACGGTCGCCCCGGCCTGGATCCCGGTATCGCGGCACCTATTCTCAAGGAAGTCCGTGAGCGGCTGCGCTTCCTGGTGGATGTCGGACTCGATTACCTCACACTCAACAGAAGCGCCGAATCACTTTCAGGTGGTGAGGCTCAGCGCATCCGGCTTGCTACGCAGATCGGGTCACGGTTGGTTGGGGTACTTTATATACTGGACGAGCCGAGTATCGGGCTGCACCAGAGGGACAACAAAAGGCTGATCGAAACCCTTGTCCGGCTGCGCGATATCGGCAACACCATCATCGTGGTGGAGCATGACGAAGAAACTATCTGGGCATCGGATTACGTGATCGATATCGGCCCGGGCGCCGGCGAACACGGCGGCGAGGTGGTGGCGACCGGCACCCCCGGAGAGATTGCG
>CAZDMG010000035.1:0-21364 GCA_964506655.1 uncultured Gemmatimonadaceae bacterium | reverse complement strand
GTGAGTAGGCCATGCTGGCCACGCCGGATCTGAAAAAGGGATGCGTTACTCAACGCATCCCTTTCCTTCATTCAGAGCTGAGCTGTATCAGCGGAGACGGAACGTCAGGCCGAGGCTGATTGCTGCTGCACCATTGCCAAGATCGGCATAGGCGGACATCTTGTCACTGAGGAAGTAACGGCCCCCTGCGCGACCGTAGAAGTAGAGCGAGCTGCCGACATTGCCGCAACCGAAGTTGCCGATAACGGTCTCAACATTGCAGGATACAACCTGATAACCAAGACCGGCGCCAACAAACGGCACTATCTTCTTGTTTTCAAGATTGAAGTGATAATTCACGGTAGCGCCGATCGGGAGGTACCGCCAGCTCGCTCCAAATGTCGAGTAGGAGTACACGTCTGCGCTTACACCGAAGCCAAGCGTACCGCCGCCCATGTCGGGCATATCCTTGAATACCCGCTCAAAACGGCCACCGATGGCCATTCCGGCATCACCGATGTTACCCAGGCCGATAACGGCACCGATGTCAGTGTAGCCAACCTTGAGGATCTGATCCTGTGCCGACGCCATGTTTGGCAGTGCAACTACGGCTGCCGCAGCCAGGAACAAGCGAAAACGTTTCGTCATAAAAGGTAGGGTAAAGGTGGGTGTGACGCCCTTGTTTACTGGGCAATAAGAAACAACAACCGAATCATCGAACCGTCAAGCGCAAAAGAGAAGATATCACTTCTTTATGCGATTGCCGGGCCATCTGTCGAAAAAACAGGAACTCCGACCGGCGTATCCATGTCATGCCGACTTATTTCATCGGAGATCGAACTCGTTTCCGCGAGCGGGGTCTGCCGGCCTCAGGCATTCGCGGGCGTCGGTGAGTTGCTGCTGCACAGCCTCCCGACCGGTCCCGCCGGCAATGTTGCGTGTTGCAACTGACGCTTCGGCGCTAAGCGCGCTGGCGGCGTCGTCACCAAATAACGGGTGCGCCGCCTGGATCTGAGCCAGTGGCAGTGCGTCGAGCCCGACCCCTTGCTCTTCTGCCTCGCGGACGAGCCTGCCAACCGCTGCGTGTGACTCGCGGAAGGTCGCGCCGTGCCGCACGAGGTAATCGGCGAGGTCGGTGGCCATCATTCCGCCGGTAACCGCCTGACGCATATGATCGCGCTCGAACCGAAGCTCCCCGATGGCTCCGGCCAGCGCCGGAAGCACGAGCAGCATCATATCCACTGCGTCAAACAACGCGCGCTTGTCGTCCTGCAGGTCCTTGCTGTAACCACTTGGAAGCCCTTTAATGGTCGCCATCATGGAGACCAGGTCTCCCAGCATGCGCGCACCTGAACCGCGCGCAAGCTCAAATACATCGGGGTTCCGCTTCTGCGGCATCATGCTGGAGCCGGTGGAGAAGCCATCGCCAAAGCGCACAAACCCGAACTCGCTGGAGCCATAGATGATCATGTCTTCCGCGAGTCGCGAACAGTGTGCAGCCATCATCGCGCAGGCGTACAGCGCGTCGGCAACAAAATCGCGGTCGCCTGTGGCGTCGATGCTGTTCTCTGAAATAGCAGAAAAGCCGAGCGACTCCTTGAGCAACACGCGGGACACCGGGAATGCACTGCCGGCGATAGCGCCTGAACCAAGCGGCAGAACGGACGCCGATCGTGCAGCGGACTCAAGGCGCGCACGATCGCGCTGAAGCGGCCAGAAGTGCGACAGGAGCCAGTGTGCGGCACTTACGGGCTGGGCGCGCTGAAGGTGCGTGTACGCCGGCAGGAGTGCGTCTGTGAGCCCTTCTGCCTGCTGTACGAGTACTTCCTGAAGCCCACGCGCTGCTGCATCCAGACGTTGGCATGCGTCCATCGCCCACATGCGTGTTGCCGTTGCAACCTGATCGTTACGGGAACGCCCGGTGTGAAGTTTTGACGCCACCGGTCCGGCGGCATCGTGCAGCAGACGGTCGATCATGGTGTGGATGTCTTCGTCGGTTTCGATGGGCTGAGCGCCCGCTTCGAGCTGCTGGCGCACTTTGTCGAGCCCGGCACGCAGTGCGTCAGCTTCAGCGCGCGTGATCACACCCGCGTGTCCGAGTGCGAGCGCCCATGCACGGGAGAGGCGGACGTCGTGCGGCCAGAGACGGAAGTCGATGCCGATGGAGCGATTGATCGCGTCGAGCAGTGGGGATGGGCCGCCGGCAAAGCGGCCACCCCAGAGCTTGTGTTTTGCTTCACTCACGGTCAGCTGTGGCCGAGGTCGATGGGAACCGGAATGCCCTGAGCGGCGAGCTCACGGTCCTTGATGGCGCGTACGCGCTGCGGGAGTCCGAAGAGGCGGATGAAGCCTGCGGCATCCGACTGCTGATAGACGTTGTCTTCGCCGAAGGTAACGGTGGCTTCATCGTAGAGTGAGTAAGGGCTGGTGCGTCCGATGGGGATGCAGGAACCGCGATAAAGGCGAAGGGTGACCGTGCCTGTTACACGCATCTGCGTGACATTGACAAAGGCATCGTAGCCGACGCGTTCGGTGGTCCACCAGCGACCTTCGTACACCAAGTCTGCGTAGCGCGGCGCGATCATGTCTTTGGCAGAGAGTGTGCGACGGTCGAGTACCAGCTGCTCGAGTTCCGAGTGCGCGGTGTAGAGCACAGTGCCGCCCGGTGTTTCATAGACTCCACGCGACTTCATTCCAACGAGCCGGTCTTCGACGATATCTGCGCGCCCGACGCCGTTGCGTCCTGCAATGGTGTTGAGCTCGGTAAGCAGCTCGAGGGGGCTCATGTTGCGTCCGTTTACAGAAACCGGTGTGCCATTCTCGAAACCGATCACAACAGTTTCAGGCTTATCGGGTGCGGTAAGCGGGTCGGCGGTAAGCATGAACATGTCTTCCAGTGGAGCGAGCGCCGGGTCTTCCAGGACTCCGCCTTCGTGCGACAGATGCCAGATGTTCCGGTCGCGCGAGTAGATCTTTTCTTTGGTGGCTGCAACCGGGACACCCTTTTCGGCAGCGTAACGGAGTGCATCTTCGCGGGAGCGGATATCCCAGACGCGCCACGGTGCGATGACTTCCATTTCCGGTGCGAAGGCCATGAAAGTGAGTTCGAAACGCACCTGATCGTTGCCTTTGCCTGTGCAGCCGTGCGCCAGCGTGTCGGCGCCGACGCGTCTTGCGACATCGACCTGTGCTTTCGCAATGACCGGGCGTGCCATGGAAGTGCCGAGCAGGTATTTGCGGTTGTAGATGGCACCTGCGCGGAGCGTAGGGAATACGTAGTCGCGGACGAACTCTTCGCGCACGTCTTCGACAAAACAGTCGTCAGCGCCCGAGGCGAGTGCCTTTTCCCGGACGCCGTCGAGTTCGTCGCCCTGTCCGATGTCGGCGGCGACGCAGATTACGCGCGAGCCGGGATAGTGTTCACGGAGCCACGGAACGATGATGGAAGTATCGAGGCCGCCGGAGTAAGCGAGTGCAATGGTACGGGACATGGTGATGATGGTATCTGTAAGAGCGTTGACTGTTTGTTGACGTGGTGTCGGGAGTGTTACGGGTGTTACGGGTGCTGCGGGTGTATTCCGGGTGTGTTTATTGTGCGCCTGCAATGTACGCACGGAGCCGTCTGACGACGCGTCCGCGCCCAGCCGGGCTTCGGCAGACGATGAGAACGGTGTCATCGCCTGCGATAGTACCGGCGATCTCGGGCCATGCTGCGTGGTCGAGTGCGGCGGCGACGGGCTGTGCTCCGGAGGAGAGAGTCCGGGCCACGACCAGCGCCTGTACGCCTTCGACGCCTGTGAGGAGCTGCGGCAGGAGCGACTTGAGCTGCCTGGACGCGTCTTCGATGGAGTTGTTGTCGGGGAAGGCGTAGCGGAGCTCGCCTTTGTCATCGCGGATGCGTACCAGGCGGAGTTCACTGAGGTCGCGCGAGAGTGTGGACTGGGTGACTTCCCACCCCCGTTTTGCAAGCAGGCGCCGGAGCTCCTCCTGATTGGGGATAGCCTTAGCCGCGACGAGGTCCCGGATGGCTGTATGTCGAGCCGGCTTGCTCACGCATCTTCTCCTGATTGACAGTGATCGATTGCAAGTTTATGCATTCACAGTGCATAATATTCGAACAGGGGTCCTTGGCGCCAGCGGGTACGCCGGACGGGAACTTTGCGCCCTGATACTGGGGCACCCGCATATGGAGCTGGCCTTCGCAACGGCCAACCAGCACCGGGGCACCACTATCCGGGTGCGCGCTGGTGGTCGGGTACACGAGGTGCTGCTGGCCGGTACCGATGAGGTGAGCCTGGCAGACGCGGATCTGGTGTTCTGCGCTTTGCCGCATGGCGCATCGGCGGAGTGGGTACTCAAGGCGCGGGCGGCGGGTTGCCGGGTCGTGGATCTGTCGAGCGACCTCCGCCCTGGGCATGGTGGTGCTGAGGCGAGCTTACCGGCCGATGTGCCGCGCAATGCACCCTATGGCTTGCCGGAAGTGAGTCGCGATGGGATCGCGGGCGCTCCGGTAGTGGCCAACCCTGGTTGTTACGCTACGTCGGTTCTGGTGGCACTGGCGCCTCTTGCGCGCGCGGGGCTGATCGCGGATGGCGGTACCGTGACAGTTGCGGCTGCGAGCGGTGTAAGTGGCGCGGGTGCTACGCCACGCCCGGATCTTCTCTTCGCTGAAGTAACCGAGAACTACCGCCCTTACGGAGTGGGCAACGCTCACCGGCATCTGCACGAGATGCGGGCAGTGCTGGGTCAGCTCGGGAGCGATTGCGATCTGGTGTTTACGCCGCACCTATTGCCGATAGATCGCGGTATTCTTTCCACGATCACGGTGCCACTGTCGCGTGAAGTAAGCGATCCCATCGAGCCGTTCCGCGAGATGTACGGCAATGAGCCGTTTATTGAGCTGTCGGAATCACTGCCGTCTACGGGCGATGTGGCGCACCGCAATGTGGTGAGACTGAGTGCACGGATCCCGTCGGGGATGCGCACACCAACGATGCTGGTGTTCAGCGCTATCGACAATCTGATGAAAGGCGCGTCGAGTCAGGCGATTCAGAACGCGAATCTGATGTTCGGTCTGGAAGAAACCGAGGGGCTGCCGGCGTGAGTGGAACTGCCGCTGTCGCATGGCGCTTGGAGATCGCAACGCTATACCGGCGGGGCTTTGCTGAGTGAGCGCTACGTTGGTTGTAAAGCTGGGCGGCCGCACGCAGTCGGATGCAGCGCTCCCGGAGGTTCTTTCACGTGTCGCAGCAGAGCGCCCGGGTGCGCTGATAATTGTGCATGGCGGTGGCGACCAGATAAGCGCGCTGCAACGGCTCCGCGGTGAAGAGCCGGTCTTCATCGGTGGACGGCGGGTTACGACACCGCTTGCACTTGAGCTGGTCCGCATGGTGCTCTCCGGTGCGGCCAACAAGCAGCTCGTTGCGCAGCTGCAAAGTCACGGTGTAAGAGCGGTCGGCATCTCCGGCGAGGACGATGGTATGCTCCGTGCGCGCGCTATAGACCGCGCGCAGTTTGGATTCTCTGGTACGCCTGTTGGTGCAGAAACGCGCCTGGTTTCAACGCTTCTGGGTGCTGGCTTTGTACCGGTGATCTCACCTGTAGCCGCCAGCGACGATGAGCCCGGTCAGGCGCTCAATGTGAACGGAGACGACGCAGCTGCCGCGCTGGCTGCTGCACTCTCTGCGTACGAGCTTTTTCTGCTGGCGGATGTACCAGGTGTGCTGGACAGCAACAAAGCAGTTATTCCGGTACTGACTGAGGCCGATGCGCAACGGCTCATTGAAGATGGGACCGCGGCCGGTGGGATGGCCGCCAAGCTGGATGCCAGCCTGCGTGCACTTGCACATGGCGTGACAAGGGTACGTATCGGTGACCTGGCTGCGCTGGAACAGAAGGATGCAGGAACTACCGTAACAACCGCCGTTACAGCACCGTAACAACACCGTAACAACCGTCAACCTCTTACGGGAACACCATGAGCACTACGTCCGGATCACTGACATCGGCAATCGTCGATGAACAACTCCCCGATGTGATCGCCACAGCGCCGCCAGTACCGGTACTGGTGGGAGTTTACAAGCGCCCCGCACCTGTCTTCGTGCGCGGCGATGGCGTGCACATGTTCGACGACAGCGGGAAGCGCTACCTGGACTTCGTGGCCGGAATAGCGGTGAATGCCCTGGGGCACAACGATGCCGGTATCCGGAACGCAGTTATCGAAGCGCTCGATGCCGGTCTGATCCATACGTCAAACCTCTACCGCACTGCACCGGGCGAAGCGCTGGCACAGTGGCTGGTGGATCATTCGTTTGCTGAAAGCGTGTTCTTTGCCAACTCCGGCGGCGAAGCCAACGAAGCAGCGTTCAAGTTTGCACGTCGCTGGGCTCTCACGCAGAACTCACCTGGGAAGCATGAAATTGTCTCGCTCCGCGGTGCATTTCACGGTCGCATGCCAGGTACGCTTGCTGCCACCGACCGCCCTGCGTACCGGCTGCCCTTCCGCCCGCTTATGGGTGGCGTATCGATCGTTGAAAGGGATCTGGACGAACTGCGAATAGCACTCGACGAAGGTACAACAGCAGCAGTAATCGTCGAACCGATCCAGGGAGAGGGCGGCGTGCGCGTACTGGAAGCGGAGTTTCTTAAGGGGCTTCGCGCACTTACACACGAGCGCAATATTCTCCTGATCCTGGATGAAATCCAGTGCGGCTTTGGTCGTACCGGTACGCTCTTTGCCTACGAACAGTACGGTATTGAACCGGATATGATGACGGTAGCGAAGCCGATTGCAGGTGGCCTGCCGATGGGTGCACTGCTTATGAGCGGGCCTGTGGCACGTGTAATGCAACCGGGCGATCACGGTACCACTTTCGGTGGCGGCCCGCTGGTTGCCCATGTGGCACTGCACGTTGCAGCGCGTGTTGCAGATCCTGCACTCCTCGCTCATGTTCGCGAAACGGGCGAGTGGCTGGGTGAACAACTTCGTGTCATGGGTGAGCGTACCGGGAAAGTCCGTGCGGTACGCGGACGTGGCTTCATGTGGGGTGTTGACGTGCACGAGCCCGCGTCTGCCGTTGTATCGCGCGCATTCGAGAGCGGCTTGCTTCTGGTAACAGCGGGCGAACATACACTCCGGTTGCTCCCGCCTCTTGTTATGACCCGCGAGCAGCTCGCTGCCGGACTCAAGCTTCTGGAAAAAGCGATCGAAGGCGGCGAGTAAACCGACATCAGCAGCAGTTCGAAATCAGATCAAAACGGAGGTGACGCCACTGAATGTGGCTTCACCTCTGTTGCGTTTTGGTGAATTGCACAATATTGTGAACGCGTTCACGTGCCTCCGTGAACAGTGCGGTGCACTACACGATATCAAAACGGCTGTGCGATATCGCATGCCCGCGTAGATCACTGGCGGAGTGGTACCCGTCCTGACACGCCGATCCGGCGACGTGTTTGAGGCCGGACGGGTGCCGCCGGTATGATCGGCAACGGGAGTGCATGCAGTTGTGCTCTCTCAATGCGTTCCCTGATCCCGCTCCCCCCTGCTCCCCCCCTGCTCCCCTCCCGTGCGGT
This sequence comes from uncultured Gemmatimonadaceae bacterium, assembly GCA_964506655.1. Classification (GTDB taxonomy): domain Bacteria; phylum Gemmatimonadota; class Gemmatimonadetes; order Gemmatimonadales; family Gemmatimonadaceae; genus Gemmatimonas. The sequence goes on along the minus strand of CAZDMG010000035.1, from coordinate 13,813 downwards.
TATCTGCTGCACTACAGGACGAATCGTGAAGCTGAATTCTGCTGTTGCTCTCTCTCTCCTGGCCTGCGCTACTCTCACCGCCAGCTCCTGCACCAATAACGCGCCCGATGCAGAAGAACACGCACCAACTGTCTACCGTGAACCACCGACACTGGTCGTCCAGATAACAATCGATCAGATGCGCGCCGATTACCTGGATCGCTTTGGTGCTGATTTCACAGGCGGACTGGCATGGCTGATGAAGAACGGCGCCGTCTTCACAAACGCCTTCCAGGATCACGGTGCAACTGAAACTGCACCAGGACACGCTACACTCTGGTCAGGGCGCGTCCCACGCAACACGGGGATCTTTCGCAACAGCTTCGGGGTCGGAGATCCTGAAACGCCACTCCTGTCGGGAATCGGCGACGGCGCATCGCCCTTCCGCTTTCGTGGCAGTGCATTCTTTGACTGGATTCGTATCAACGACCCGTGGGCGCGCGCACTCTCCGTCTCCCGCAAAGACCGCAGCGCAATCCTCCCTGTAGGACGCGCCAAACAGGATGTATTCTGGTACGGACAGGATGGCAGTTTCACCACCAGTCGCTACTACGCTGATACGCTCCCCAAGTGGGTGAAAGAATTCAATGCCCGCCGATTCCTGGATCGCTACAAAGGAAAAGAATGGACGCTGCTGCTGGATGAATCGCACTACCCGGAACCGGACTCCATCGATCTGGAAAACCGCGGTAAGGATTTTCTCTTCCCCCACATAATGCCCACAGGCGACAGCTCCGCCGGAAGAAACCTGGTGGAGTTTCCATGGATGGATGAGGTCACAGTCGAGCTCGCGCTCTTCGGAATCGAACGTCTTGGCATCGGCAAAGGGCCCGGTACAGACCTTCTCTCTATATCCCTTTCCGCCACCGATGCAGTCGGACACAGATATGGCCCGGACTCCCGCGAGCTCCACGATCAGTTGCTACGCGTCGACCGCACACTCGGCGTCTTAATCGACTCGCTGTTCAAACTGCGCGACCCAACGGGCATTGTCATCGCGCTCAGCGCCGATCATGGTACCGCACCATACCCGACGAAGACGTTCAACGACACCATACTGGGGCGCGTGGAAAATAAAGACGCCATGGACAGTGTGGTGGCAGGGCTCCGCGCGCTTGATGTGCACCGGAGCGCGCTGACCTTTGGCTCAGGGATGGTATTTATGGAGCGGCGCTATCTCAACGAGCGTGGCATCAATGCCGATTCCGTTATTGAAGATCTCAGGCAGCGGTTCCTTGCGCTCCCCGGTGTGATGCGTGTGGATCGCGCCGACGCACTTCCAAAACTGGCAGCCGGAGGAGACAAGATCGCGAGGCGCTGGTACAACTCCATGCCACCGGATCAGGGCATTGAACTGGCAGTAACACTCGAACCGTTGTGGTACTGGGGGTCCGGACGTGGCACAACACACGGCACACCGCACGACTACGACGCAGGCGTGCCGATCATCTTTGCCGGTGCCGGAGTAAAGCCCGGACGGTATCAGGATACAATCCGCACCATCGACATAGCACCGACGCTCGCGAAGCTCACAGGCATCATGCCGACTGAAGCTGTGGACGGGAGTGTAGTGACTCAGATCATAACGGGTGCCCCTGTCTTTGCACCGCGGGGCACCAAGCGGTGAAGAAGGTGCGCCGCTCCGCACCAAAGGTTCACAATGTCCGGTAACTCACTGAGGCAGGCGTTTGACGAACTGCGGTTCGGCAGAGAAGCCACACTCAATCTCAGGGAACAGCAACCAACTGCGCTTCAGGCAGTTAATCAGACTGAGCAGTGGTTGCGCCGGTTGCAGGTGGAAGGGAAACGGGAGGCGTTGATAATCACCGGGCGCGGCAACCGGAGTCCGGATGGCTACTCAACGGTACGCGAGGCGGTTGTAAAACTCTTTCCGTCGCTTCGTCGCCGTAACGTGATCACGGGGTACGTGGAACACACGCCCGGTTCCTTTGTCGTAAGCATCGCGTCAGTAAACGCCATGCTCGGGGCGGTAAAGCGGAGGCGGGAACGTACTACACCACCCCGCGCTGCCAGACGCGGCGTCATCGAAGCGCTCGACGAAGAGACCCAGCGGGTGCTTCACGAGCTTGCACTCACCACTCTCTCAGGACTCGGCGTGGTGTCGCCTACACCGAGTCAGCTCAACAGTGAGGTTGCGCGGCAGTTCTCGCGTCTGGTTGCCGTGCTCCCCGAAGGCGATGACCGGGAGGCACTGCTGCAGCAGGCTGCATGCCGGGCGCTGGAAGAATTGGAGGAACTGTAGTTATTGTGGAACAGGCACATCCGGTCACCCTGGCAGGTGTGCAGCTGTACGTCCGACCAACCAGAGGTAACGGTGTCTTCTACAAGGGTGTCTTCTACAAAGGTCTCTCCTGCATCACTGAGTGCAGTACCGGAACGGTATTCACAGCCTGAGCAATCCGAAAGCAAACACAGGTTTGCGCTACCTGGATCGTCGCGTATAAAGCGACCGGCAGCACTGGCGCTTGCAGCGACAATCGTAGTGATTGGCTCGGCATGCAGCGGTGGTTCAGGCGCCGGCTCAGCTCCCAACGCCGACGTCATGGTTGGCTACTCCACTGCATTTGCGGATCAACAGCGATCGGCTGAGGCGGAAGCGATTGCAATCCCCGATGCGGCACGTGCGCGTGCACACTCGAGAGAGTTGTCGAAGGAGCCGCATATAGCCGGTACACCGGCACAGGCGCGCACCCGCGACTATGTGATTGAGCAGATGAAGGCGATGGGGCTCGAGACTGATGTGCGCACTTATAACGTCTGGCTGCCGCACGCGACTACCGTACGCGTCACGAAGCTGTATCCGGAGGTGACAGCGCTGAGTCTGGATGAGCCACCGATCCCTGGCGATCCGGTGACGGCCATGAAGCAGTACCCGACGGTAAATGGTTCGAGTGGTGAAGGGACCGCCGAGGGCGAGGTGGTGTTCGTGAACTTCGGTCTGATTGAAGACTACGCCGTACTGGAATCGTTGGGAGTGAGTGTCGAGGGGAAGATCGTGCTGGCGCGCTACGGCCGGAGCTTCCGTGGTATCAAAGCGCGTGAGGCAGAGAAACGTGGTGCGCTTGCGATTCTTATCTACACGGATCCGGCAGACGATGGTTATGCGCGCGGCGATGTTTATCCTGAAGGCCCGATGCGACCGATGGGTGGTGTGCAGCGCGGGTCAGTGAACAATGCCAATGGCGATCCGCTTACTCCTGGTTACGCGAGTGTGCCCGGTGCGCCACGTCTGGGTGTTGATGAAGCAGGGATCCCACGCATTCCGTCTGTTCCGATAAGTGCTGCGAATGCAATGCAGATACTGAAGGACATCCGTGGCACCGATTTACCGGCCGGCTGGCAGGGCGGACTGCCGCTCAGATATCACGTTGGCGCAGGACCTGTGCGCGTGCGGGTTACGGTAGAGACCGATGCTGCAACGAACGGCACCAAGGAGATCTGGAACACCTTTGGTTTTATCCGTGGCACGGAGTTCCCCGATGAGTACGTGATCATGGGTTCGCACAGAGATGCGTGGGGCGCAGGTGCAGCCGACAATGTGAGTGGTACAGTAAGTGTGCTTGAGGCAGCGAAGGCGCTTTCAGAGCTGGCGAGCAAGGGTATCAGGCCAAGGCGTACGATTGTGCTTGCAACGTGGGACGCCGAAGAGTGGGGACTTGTCGGATCGACGGAGTACGTGGAGGACGACTCGCTCAACCTCAAGCGCGGCGCGGTTGCGTATCTGAATCAGGATGTGGCTGCACAGGGAAGCCGATTCAACGGTGCAGGTTCACCTTCAATGCGTCCGGTGTTGCGGGACGTGCTTAAGCGGGTCCCGCATCCGGTGGACAGCAGTTCAGTGTATGCAATGTGGCGTGTCACAAGCGATATGAAGTCGGATACTCTGGAGCCCGCGATGGGAGACCCGGGCGGCGGCAGCGACTTTGCAGGTTTTTACAATCACTTCGGTATCCCAATTGTTGACTGGGGTTTTGGCGGCCCTGCCGGTACCTACCACTCGGCCTACGATACGTTTGAGTGGATGGAGCGCTTTGGTGATCCGGGATTTGTGTTTCATGCAACCGCCGGGCGCATCGGTGCAGCCACACTGCTGAGGCTTGCGAACGCTGAAGTGCTGCCATACGACTACACCGAGTTTGCTGTCACGATGAAGAACTATGTATTTCGCGTGCGCGAGGGTTTCGAAAAGAACGGCTGGGATGCGAAATCGGTGGGCGAGCTGGATAGAGGGATCGCAACGATGGAGAAAGCAGCGCGTGCATTTGCATCGGAGCGCGACCGGGTACTGGCTGCGGCTGAGTCGGTTGGACGGTACGCTGCAACCAACACAGCACTGCTCCAGGTTGAGCGTGCATTTGCGCGCCCGGAGGGGCTCAAGAGGCGCCCCTGGTACAGGACACTGATATATGCCGCAGATATCGACAACGGTTATGCGAACATTTCGTTCCCCGGGATCAGCGAAGAGATCCGGTATGGAGATGCAAAGTCGGCCGAAGCGGAAGTGAAGGATCTGGCAGCAAGGTTTGTAAATGCTGCGGGGCTTCTGGATGAGGCGCGTAAGGCGCTTCGGGAACCGTAGCAGTACCGGTGCAACCGGTTGGAGGCGGTGCAGGTGGGAAGAGCTATCGCGGCTTCACCGAAGAGCATGTATTTGGTGCAAACGGTGAAGTTGTCGGCGCGGAGTCGATTGATCTCCGCGCCGATACGGCGCGCGCTGTGTTGTTGCTGCACGGCTTCAATGACACACCGCAGTCGGTCTCAACGCTGGCGCATGCGCTCCATGCAGCAGGTTGGAGTGTACGTGCGCCGCTTCTTCCGGCACACGGGCGCGGCCTGGTGGAGGCAGCTGGCATGAGCGCAGAGGTATTGCTGGAGTTCGCACTGGCAGAGTATGCAAAGCTGGCCGGTGAGTGCGCGAGCGTTGCAGTCTGCGGGCAGTCGATGGGTGGCGCATTGGCGGTGCAGGTTGCGGTGCGGCATCCGGAGGTGCGGTCGTTGGCATTGTTGGCGCCCTATCTGGGGATGACCCGGGAGCTAAGGTGGCAGCTCGTGGCATTGCGACTGGTGCAGCCGTTTGTACCGTGGATCCGGAGCCGGGGTGGTGAGGAATCGATACACGACCCCGAGGCCAGACGTCGGGCACTGGGCGGCGGAGCATTTACTGCCGGCATGTTGGTCGAGCTCAAGCGAGTGGCAACGGATGCCGCGCGTGTGCTGCCTGAGCTGCGCGTCCCGACGCTGTACTTGCAATCGCGGGAGGATAACCGGATACGCGAGTCGGACGCGCTCAGGCATTTTGCGATGGTGGGTTCGCCAGTGAAGGAGCAGTGCTGGCTGACCGGGTGCGGCCACGTGATTGCGGAGGACTACTGCCGGCAGGAGGTAGCGTGCGCGGTGGTGGAATGGATTGAAAGGTTTGACGGAACCGGGGGATTAGTCTCAGTAGTGTAGCAAGTTATGTGTCGCTTGAGCACCGATTATTGCGGTGTCATGCTGGATTGGTGATCCACCGAGTGTAATTCCTGCGCGTCTATTGAGCTCGCATTGCATCAGCAATGTGCGCGGTGTGCCCGCCGGCGCATAGCTGGTACGAACCAGAGCTGGTGCCCTGAAACCTCTTGCCAACCAGAACCATGAGACCAAATGCCTTGCCAATCGCAGTACCCCGCCGCCTGACCCTGATGATCAGTACCGCGACGTTGGCGGTATTTGCAGCTTGTGGTGGCGACAGCGCCACCAAAGTCGTACCGGTGGAATCCGTTACAGTGACTGCGCCGACAACGAACCTGGTGCCCGATGAAACAGTACAGCTCCAGTACAGCGCGAAGGACGCTTCAGGGAACAGCCTGACCGACCGAAGTGTTGCGTGGAGTTCATCCAGTAATGCAATAGCCACGGTATCAGCCAGTGGGCTCGTAACTGCAATCACGCCGGGTTCTGCGAGCATAACCGCAACGGTCGATGGCAAGTCTGGTTCGGTGTCACTGATGATAGTACCGCCACCGGTTGCGACGGTAACTGTGACTGCACAGGCGTCTGAGATGCTGGTGCATGAAACACAAACGGTATCGGCTGAACTTAAGGACAGCCGCGGCCGGCTTATCAGCGGACGAAGCATCAGCTGGAGCACATCGGACGCCAACATCGCAACGGTGTCGTCTGCCGGTCTGGTATCAGCGGTAGGTGCGGGTGCAGCGATTATTACGGCAACTGCCGAAGGGAAGACCGGCCAGGTGCAGATCGGTGTATCGGTTCAGCCGGTTGCAACGGTCACGATCGGTGGTTCTGCCGCAGCGATGCTGGTGCAGGATACGGTGGCGCTTTCAGTTGTCCTCAAGGACCAGTTGGGGAATACGCTTACAGACCGGCCTGTAACGTGGGCATCGTCCACGCCGGCAGCTGCGGTGGTATCTGCAACCGGTCAGGTGATAGCGGTAGCGCCCGGGCAAAGCACTATATCGGCAACATCGGAAGGGAAGAGTGCTTCGTATGTGGTGACGGTATCGCTGCGTCCGGTAACGACGGTAGAGCTTTCATCCTCGACGCGTGTGATGTTGGTGGCTGAGACGCGCACCGTGACAGCAACACTCAAGGACGACCGTGGTGCGGTTGTAACAGGTCGGTCGCTCAACTGGATGTCGGCAGACCAGTCGGTTGCAACGGTATCGCAGAGTGGCGTGGTAACAGCGGTTGGACTCGGTGATACTGAGATCCGTGCAACGAGCGAAGGTGTAACCGGAACGTCGCCAATCAGTGTCCGTGCTGTGCGGAACCCTGAGATCACCGCGGTTTCAGCGATGAGCGGTCTGGCGACGGTAACGATAACGGGGATGGATTTCGCGCCGACGGTTGGCGGGAATACCGTGACAGTGCGTGGTGACATTGTACCGATCACCGCAGCGACTTCAACGCAGCTTACTGTGAAGTTGCCCTGTATAGTGAGCGGAGCTGCGGCCGTGCAGGTGACGCGTGGCGCCGTGGCGAGCAATGAGTGGCCTGGAACCGTCAGCAACCAGCAAGCGGGTGCTATTGTCGGAGAGCCATCGACGTTCACTGTCGCTCAAGGGGGATGTGTGGAGCTTCCACCGGCACCAGCCGATGGCAGGCTGTTGATGATGACGGCCAACACCGGAACTGTCCTGAACTCGGTCGTGACATCCCGGATCCTGACGGTCAATACAGGGGTGCCGGCAGACAGAGTAAGGGAGTTGACGATGGCGGAGTCTGTGTTGCCAACTGGTGTCGGGCCACAGTTGATGACTGAAGAGGCGAGGCGGGATGCGGAACATATGCGGCATATGGAACGCCAGCGGAATGAGTATGCAGCTCTTCTCGCCCGGATGCCCGATGCCAACAGGCTGTCGGTTGCCAGGGAGCAGCAGGCCGAAGTGCCATCGGTAGGTGACCTGCGGACGTTCAGGTATAACTACAATATGTGTGGATCCGGCGCACCGCAGCTCCAGGCCCGCGCAGTGTACGTCGGTGACAAGGGCGTCGTGTGGGAGGATGTAACCAATACGCTTCAAGCGGCCGCTACTCCTTCGCTCAAGGCTGCGTACGATCGCATCGGTGAGATCTTCGATAATGAGTTGTATTACGTGGTGAAGGAGAATTTTGCAGATCCGTTGTTGCGGGATGCAGAGACAGACGGCGACGGCCTGCTGCATATGTTGTTCACAGAACGGCTGAACGGATCGGGAGCAGCTGCTTATGTTGCATACTGCGATCAGTACCCCACATCGGTGTGGGCAGGGAGCAACTACAACCAGATGTTCTATGCCACGGTGCCGGTGGACGCCTCGCCCAATTCAAGCAGCACGCAGTATGTGAATGGCTGGTTCTACTTCATGGTCCGCACAGTTGTCCATGAAGTGAAGCATGTCGCTTCGGCGTCAGCACGCATGAAGCTTAACGCGGCGTCCTTCGAGGAGTCGTGGATTGAGGAAGGGAGTGCACGCATGGCGGAAGAAATGTGGGTGCGTCCGTACATGCATAAAACAGCCTGGAAAGGGAACGCCGGGTGGGGTTCTGCTTCGACGAACGGAGTGTACTGCGATTTCTTTCCGGATAATGCCACCTGTAACTCAGGTGATCCGCTGAGGCGCCCGAGCTATGGTATGCGGCGTCAGTTCAACGAAATCCTTCCCAAGCTGCAACAGCCGTACACGTGGTCTCCGTACGGCCAGGCGACAGGACAGACAGGCTCGGTGTTCTACCAGACTGTATGGTCGCTGCTGCGGTACACGATGGACCAGTACGCGACTACAGAGGCCGGCTTCCTCCAGGCGCTTACCAATACCACCAGTACCGGTGTCGCCAATCTTACGGCGCGCGCTGGTGTCGGAATAGATCAGCTGATTACGAACTGGGGAATGGCGCTATATACCGACGACTACCCAGGGATGCCAAAGACGAATCTTGCCACACAGTTCCAGACGTGGGATCTGCGGAGCATTTACGCGGGCCTTAACGATGTTTGGAGCAGCAGGTTTACAACTCCGTTCCCGATTGTACCGTTGCAGACTACTTACCAACCGTTTGTGGCGACAGCATCCATGCGTAGTGGTGGGCACGCGTACTTCGAACTGATTGGCGGGTCATCTGAACCCATACTGATTGAGTTGGAGGGAACTTCCACCACCAGGCTGGTAATCCTCCGCCTCAAGTGATAGAGAGCGTTGCTGCTCCGGACTGCTGCTGCTTGCCAACCGGTGTGCAGTTGGCTCACTTTGATACCTATTAATACCTGTAGCCGGGTATATGATTCAACGTTGAAAGCGGGAGCATGGAGAGAGTGGCGGAAATTCAGTGTGTCAGCTGTGGCAAGGAGCGTGAAGGTTTTGATCGCCCGCCGTTTCCTGGTGCGATCGGGAGCCGGATTGTCAGCAGTATCTGCAGGGTCTGCTGGGGCGAATGGCTCCAGCAGCAGACCCGGCTGATCAATCACTATGGTCTTAACGTGATGGACCCAAAGGCGCGGACTTTTCTGACGCGGAACATGGAGTCGTTTCTGTTTGGTTCCGGCGAGAACGAGGAAGTGGACACATCGCAGGAAGGTACGATCAGCTGGTAGTGCCTCAGCTGGATTACGTAATGAGCGTGTGGCTGCCCAGGCGGTGCACTGAGTGTTAAAAGCAAAACCCCGACCACAAGGATTGAGGTCGGGGTTTTGCCTGTTTAGCGCTTCGGGGTCAGTTGATTCCGGCTATGTATTTAGCCAACCGCCCGCAGTTCGTGCACTTAAGCGTCACGTGAGAATTTGGTGCTGGTGGGACCGCTGTTGGATCCCGGGAGATCTGGCCTGAACAGGAAGGGCAACTGAGTGGTAGCCCGCTTCTATCTGCAGCAATCAGATGGAGAGCCTGTGCAGGGTTGTACGTGTTGGGTCTTGGCTTGCGCATCCTGCCTCCTCAAGTGTGGTGATCGGGCGAACAAACCCGATGCCATTCTGTAAGGTAATAAATTCTGGCCCGGGTTTCCAGCTCCCTTGAGCTCGCTCCATCTTTCTCACCTTTTCTCCCCCTCAGTCCCATTCAGCGGGACGCCTCCAGAGGTTCCGCTGGAGCCTCCACGATCGCTTGAGCGAAACCTCGTTGTCGCTTCCAACCGGGAACAGTGCCGGGTCTGCCATTTCGTCGAAGAAATCGGTGGTCTTGGCTGACGCCTCGTCTGCCCAGTGAACTATCCCCGCCTCCGGCGTCATGGGCTGTACCGGACTCCCAAACTCCAGCGAGCCATGATGGGAGAGAATCATATGCAGCAACTCCAACCTCTGCGCTTCACTTAGCGCCAGTTGAGCGTCATTAAGGCGCCGTTCAAACATCAGTGCGCCCAAAACGACGTGGCCAAGCAGGATTCCGGTAGGAGTGTAGCCGAATCCGGTTTCGGAGATACTATAGGCTTCCACTTTGCCAACATCGTGTAGAAGTGCACCAGCGATGGCCAAATCAGCGTTTGCAGGGCGCACAGTGCGGGCGATATTGCGTGCGATGGTAGCGACCTCAACAACGTGGAGGAGGAGGCCGCCGAGTTTGGCATGGTGTCCGCGAACAGCGCCTGGTGTGCGATCGAAGAGTACTCGGAATGAGTCGTCGGCAAAGAAGAGGTCTACTGCGGCGCGGAGCTTTGCCGACTGGAGAGATGACCTGAGCTTATCAATGCTATCCCAAAGCTTTTCATAGGGATACTCGATTCGGGCGAGAAAGTCCTCTGGGTTGACCTCTTCTCCGGCCTGTACCCGTAGCGGGGCTTTGACGGTAAGCTGGCGCTTCCGGTCGTCACCGTAGGTGGTGATCTCGCCGGTTACCTCTACTACGCGCCCGGGATCAGCACCCTGGCACCAATCGAGCTGTGAGGACCAGAAGGGAGCGGTGTCGATGGTGCCGGAGGCATTGGCGAGTGTGAGGACAACAAAAGGTGAGGAGTCGCGCGTGGTGCGTTCGGTGCGGTCACGAACCAGGAAACTTCCCTGAACGCGGTCTCCGACCTGAGCGGTACGGAAGTCGAAGGGCATCCCATAACATCCGCTTTTTCCGCCAGGTTCGGAAGTACCCCTTGCGCTCGGCATTTTTCGGGGGAGTTTCTCTGTATGGAGGACCGTGCAATGTGTGGTATGTCAGCTGCCGGGGCTGGTGATGCGCTAAAGAGTTGCCCCGGGGGGTGTACTAAAGAACATGTCAAAGGGTATACTACGGTATATGCTTAGCGACAAGACTGATAACTCATCGCCTTTGGCGTACGAAAAGAGCGGTGATCCGTGTGGTGAGGCCGATGATACTGTGATGGTGAATCGACCTGACTCGCCCGCACTGAGGCTGTGGGTAGTACTTGCGCGCGCGCATGCAGCGCTCACTGCTCACGTAGCGGCGGATACAGCGCGGCATGGCCTATCTGCTGCGGAGTTCGGTGTGCTGGAGGCGCTGTACCATCGGGGGCCGATGCTTCTTGGAGAATTGCAGCGGAAGATTCTGGTATCAAGCGGCGGCATCACCTTCCTTGTGGATCGTCTGGCTGCGAAGGGGTTGGTAGAACGTAAAGCATGCCTGACAGACCGACGCGCGAGATTTGCAGCACTGACTGCCCCGGGAAGAAAACTGATAACCCGGATTTTCCCTGAACACCAGCAGGCGATCGAGCGTGCAGTTTCCGGCTTGTCTGGCGTGGAACAGGCAGAAGTAGCTGGGTTATTGCGCAAACTGGGGCTTAATGCAGTGGAATTGGATATGAAATTGGATGTTGTACACCCCCCCGGAGTGCAACCTACCGGTGTTAAGCCGGACTGAAGCACCGAAACCACAAAGGCCCTGCGCACTCAATGCACAGGGCCTTTGCCGCAACGGGACCAGAGGTCAGTTCTCGACCCAGTCTGCGATAAAGACGTTGGTTTCGCCTTCCAGCTTTGCGTTCCTGTTGGAGGCCCAGATGAGCTGCTTGCCGTCGGGGCTGAACATCGGGAAGCCATCAAACTCTTCGTGTGTGGTGACCTGCTTGAGGCCAGTGCCATCGAGGTTCACGATGTAGAGGTCAAAGTTGCGGCTTCTGGGGTTCTTGTGGTTGGACGAGAAGATGATGCGGTTGCCGTCGGGGGTCCATGACGGGCCGAAATTGGCACCGCCGAGTTGCGTGATCTGGCGCTGATCGGAACCATCGGCGTTCATGACCCAGAGTTCCATGCGGTTGGGGCGGATCATACTCTGGCCGAGCAGGTCCTGATATTCCTTGAGCTCGTCACCGGTGGGGTGCCACGCGCGGTACACGATCTTTGTGCCATCGGGTGACCACCATGGCCCGCCGTCGTATCCGGGAGTGTGTGTGAGCTGCCGGACATCGGTGCCATCGACGTTCATGGTATAGATATCCAGGTCTCCGTCCTTAAGCGAGGTAAAAACAATGCGCTTACCATCAGGAGAGAGGATCCCTTCTGCGGTATAGGTATCGTAGTTGGTGAGTCGCTTGAGGTCGGAGCCGTCGCGGTTGACGGTGTAGAAGTCGTACTTGTCGATCCCCCACACGTATCCCTTTGACGGGTCTGGTTTTGGCGGGCAGGCGGAGTCTGCTGCGTGTGTGGAAGAGAAAAAGAGCTGTTCCGAGCCAGGGAGGAACCAGCCGCAAGTGGTTTTGCCACCAACCGAGACTTTACGCAGGTCGCTGCCATCGGGGCGCATGACGTACTGCTGGTCACAGCTCCGTCCGTCGCGTGTGGACTGGAAGGTTATCCACTGTCCGTCGGCGCTGAAGTAGGCTTCGGCGTTCTCGCCGCCGTTGGTGAGCTGGCGGACGTTGGTGAGGTTAATCTCGTCGGCTTCGGGGGTAATGGTGATTACTTGCGCCGCGCTGGCGGTATCAGAGCTGGCGGCGTCTTTATCGGCCGGTGCGCTGCAGGCGGCGAAGGCCGTTGCTGCGGCCATTAGAGCTGCAAAGCGGATTGCGGGTTTGTTGAGCAAGGAGAAGAACCTCAGTTGAACCTTTGGTGATGAACGAACAAGGCGGTGATCCGCTACCGGATTCACCGCCTTGTTCTATACTCACTCCGCGTCGTTATTGCGACCTGTTACAAATACCCAGTTGTCGGCGTGTGTGATGCCTGTGGTTCAGCGTCCGCCTGCGCGTCCGAGGTCGGCCGTTTTGTCACCGACTGAGTGTGCGGCGTCAAAGACCTGGCTCTGGTTACTGGTATTCCTGAGGAGTGTCATGGCTGCCCGCAGGACGCGATCGTCTGGTATTTGATGCCGTTTGACGGTGGAGTCACCGAAGGCTACGCGTGCGATCCGGAACTCCAGCTGGCGATCAAGGAAGAGCCTGCCGGCGCGGAAAGATGCCGTGTCGATTGTGACGCCACCCGCTACCAGTCGGGCATAGATCGAGTCACCCCACTCCTTCTGGAATACGAAGTCGTGGCTAAGCTTGCCTTTGAAAGTTTCAGCGTACTGGCTGAGTATGGACTCGTAGTCGCCGATCTTTGGAGCTATTTCGCGAGCCAGCTTCTGTTCCTCTGAGCTGATGGTATCGGCTCCGATAATGAGGTCTGGTGTGATTCCGCCACCGCCGTAGAGGGTGCGACCTCCCGAGGACTTATAAACCGGCCGGGCTTTCTTGGTTGCGTCACTTTCGAGGGAATCCGGTGTCACCTCAACGAACTGACCGTCGGGCATGAGTTTCCGTTCGCGCTGGATGGAGCGTCCGGAGGGGGTGTACCACTTACCGGTGGTGATTTTGAGTGCGTAACCGCCGTCGAGGTTGTAAACGCTCTGAACAAGCCCTTTGCCGAAGGATGTGGTTCCTACGATGAGTGCGCGATCGTAATCCTGGAGTGCACCCGCGACAATTTCGGAAGCCGAAGCCGAATAGCTGTCCACGAGTACGATCATGGGCATATCGGGTGCGAGCGGTGCGCGTTCGGAGATAAAGTGCTGTTCTTCACCTGCCCGTCCGCGGACGCTCAGGAGCTCCTTCCCCTGTGGCAGGAAGATATTGGACATCGCGAAGGCTTCTTCAAGGATGCCTCCCGGGTTGTTCCTGAGGTCGATTATGAGGCGCTTGGCGCCCTGTGCCCGAAGCTCGTTGATGGAGCGGACGATGTCTTCGGTGGTCTGTTCACTGAAGCGATCGAGTGGAATGAACCCGATGTCGTTGTCCAGCATGATGGAATAGCGGACAGCGGGGACTTTGATTTCCGCGCGCCGGAAGTCGAGCTTGATGGGCTGAGGGACTCCGGGGCGTAGGAAAGTGACCGAGACAGCCGAGCCGGGGGGGC
>CAZDMG010000034.1:0-22677 GCA_964506655.1 uncultured Gemmatimonadaceae bacterium | reverse complement strand
CCGGGTGCGTGGCGTCAGAAGAGGCTTACCAGCGGTGCGCGACTTTCACAGCCAGATGTGAAAGAGGATGGCACAATAGTGGCGTCCCGCACCGGCGGTGGCTCGGTGTTCCTTGTGACTGTTTCGCCGGATGGCAAACGGATACGGCGTCTGACTGCTGTATCCCGGAGCGTTTACACCGAACCCCGTTGGTCTCCGGACGGGAGAAGCATTGCAGCAGCTGAGTTGCTTCCGGATGGTGTGGAGCGGATCGTTCTGTTGGACAGCGACGGTGTTATCAGGTCTGTGGTCGCGGGCGGAAACGCGGTGTTCGCTTCACCGTCATTTACGCCGGATGGCAAGCGGCTTCTCTGGGTGAGTGACAGAAGTGGCGCATCGCAGATCGAAACTGTGCAGCTGGAGTTGTTCCGCAATGACACAGTCAGCTGGAGGCAGGACACGCTGGTACGGCAGGTTACAAGTGTGCGCACGGGGCTTCATCAGCCTGCAGTGTCTCCCGATGGCAAGCAGGTTGCTGCACTGCTCTATACAAACGATGGTATGCATGTTGTTGTTGGCCCGTTCGACAGCACCGGTGTGCGACCGGCAGACGGATGGTATCAAGCGCGTATCCGGGAGCGGACGATTGCCGATGGTGTGTGGCGCAGTGAAGTGGAAGCCGCTGCAGTAAGAGACACGTTGCTCTCAACATCTTACAAATCATTCCGTCAGTTGCTGCCAAAGTACTGGTCGGTGATAGCCGGTGAAGGGCGTACCGGGAGCATCCTGGGGATCGGGTCGGGCGGATCTGACATTACCAACCGGCATGCATGGACAGCAGGTGCGATGCTCAACAGCGATATGAATGAGCTGGATGCATACGGCAACTATCGCTTTTCGGGTTTTGGTGTGCCGGTGCTCAATCTTTCACTTTCGCAGCAGTGGGATGCGACGCTCCAGGTTGTCGATACAAGTGGAGCGTTTGTAGGAGATCTCGCACGTCGCCGTCGTTTTGCATCGTTTTCGGCAACTGCTCCGGTGCCGCGTGCAAGGCGCTATCTGTCGGCGTCTGCCGGTGTATTGTTTGAGATGCGCAAGTATACAAGCGATGTGGATGCTGCACTCGGCCCGCGTGGGAGTGTGACGCGTCGCGGTACAACGTATCAGTCGTTTTTCGGCAGCCTCAGTGCATCCACTGTTCAAAGTGGTGCGAGAGCAATATCTGCTGAGGAAGGTTTCTCGCTGGTGGCATCAACGGCTTACCGTTGGCGGATGGATATTCCGGAGATCACTGAGTCCTGGCGTACAATTGCAGTTGGACGTGGATTCATTCCGCTGAATCTTCCTGGCTTTTCACGTCACGTGATAGCTGCGCGTGTTGCGGCCGGGAGCGCCGACAGGCGAACCGCATCGGAGTTTTCGATTGGTGGTGTGAGTGGTGGAACGGCGGAGCTGTTCCCTGGGATCGTTGCAGGCGATGGAGCGAGGACATTCCCGCTACGCGGCATGGAGCCCGGAGTGCAACGTGGAACGCGCGCTATATCAGCGTCGGTGGAGTATCGGGCGCCGCTCGCTCTTCTGACGCGTTCTCCATTGAGGCTTCCGCTATTCACGGACAAGGTGTCAATCAACGTATTTGCAGATGCCGGTCGGGCCTGGTGTCCTGCCGGTGTGCGCATTTTGTTTGGGGCGGATGTGTGCGATCGGCGTGAGGGGATGGACGGCTGGCTGGCGTCCGCTGGAGCGGAGCTGAGCATGGATCTGGCGGTGCCGTACGACGTGCCGTACAGGCTGCGTCTGGGCGTTGGCGCACCGTTCGCGGCGCCGCCGGGGATAACTCAGCGGGGGAGTGGCTACCTGACGTTGGGTAGCTATTTCTGAGTGCGGTGATACAGTGAACGCAAGTTCATGCCAGATAGTGCGTCGTGCACGCGCGCGAGATTGCTGAAATACTGTGATAGCAGGCAAGGGTGGGAGCAAAAAAGTTGGGTGTATGTGGCGGGAGAAGAGCCGGTGTAGGGACTATGTGGCGATGCTGTCGGGAGCAGCTCTGGCAGAGGTATACTAAGTCGTTATGGTAAAACAACTTAAGATAACTGTCGCGATCCCCATGTACTCATGGTTACCTTCCAGCGCAACCAACACAATTCGGCGCGTATCACAAATATTTGTGAAGCACATATAGTGGACAACCACCGGCCACACAAAGGTTCGTGATGTGAGAATCGCAAACCGTTAAATTACAGAGAGTTACATCACGACTTGCGCAGTCTCACGATTGGGGTCACCATAAGCGCCCGCTTCGGCCCCCTACCCGTCCGAGTACGGCGCTAATCGTTTAACCGCAGGAGTCTTGTTGTCATGCCCTTCTCGTCCACACCACCCGATGGTCCAGTAACGCTGTCCGCCAACGCACGGACCGTTCTGGAGAAACGCTATCTCGTAAAAGATGCATCGGGGAAACCTGTTGAAACGCTGGAACAGATGTTCTGGCGGGTCGCTACGGTCGTGGCAGAGGCTGATCGCAGGTACGGAGCCAGCGATGGAGCCGTGCGCGCGGCTGCCGAAGAGTTCTACTTCCTCATGACCCAGCGGCGTTTTGAGCCCAACTCACCCACGCTCATGAACGCCGGTCGGCCCCTCGGGCAGCTCTCGGCCTGCTTTGTGCTCCCCGTCGATGATGCGCTGAGCAACGGCCACAGCGGTATCTACGATACGCTCCGCAGCATGGCGCTCATCCATCAGAGCGGCGGTGGCACCGGCTTCTCCTTCTCGCGTATCCGCCCGCGTGGCTCCATGGTCCGCTCCACAACAGGCGTTGCATCAGGGCCCGTGTCGTTCATGCAGCTCTACGACGCCAGCACCGACGCTGTAAAGCAGGGCGGTACACGGCGCGGCGCAAACATGGGTATCCTCCGCGTCGATCACCCGGACGTCATGGAGTTCATAAGCTGCAAGGAAGACCTGAGCCGCATCACCAACTTCAATATCTCCGTCGCTATCACCACGAAGTTCATGGACGCTGTCAGGACAGACAGCAACTACGATCTTATCGACCCGGTATCGAAGCAGGCAGTTGGTGAACTGCGCGCGCGCGAAGTCTGGGAGAAGATGATCCAGGGTGCGTGGCGGACAGGTGAACCCGGCGTCTTCTTCATTGATGAGGCCAATCGCTACAACCCTGTACCGCACATGGGTGAATACGAAGCCACCAACCCCTGCGGCGAACAGCCTCTGCTGGCCTACGACGTTTGTAACCTCGGCTCCATCAACGTTGGTTTCTACGTCAACAATGGCGAAGTGGACTGGGGTGCTATGCGTCGCGATATCGCGCTCAGTACGCACTTCCTCGACAACATCATCGACGTCAACAAGTACCCACTTCCCGAGATAGACGCCCTTTCCAAGCGGATCCGGCGCATCGGGCTCGGTATCATGGGTTTCGCCGATCTGCTTGTGCGTCTCGGCATCCCATACGACAGCCCGGAAGGGGTCGAAATGGGGCGTCAGGTCATGGAATTCATCGATGTGGAATCCAAGCGCGAAAGTGAGCGGCTCGCTAAGCAGCGCGGCGCATTCCCGGAGTGGGCACAGAGCATCTGGGGGCCGGACGAAACCTGCGCCCGCGACAGTGACGGCAACCGCATTCGCCCGATGATGCTGCTCCGCAACTGCAACGTCACAACGATTGCTCCTACCGGCACAATCTCCATCATTGCCGGTTGCTCCAGCGGGCTTGAGCCCCTTTTTGCAGTTGCGTTCATGCGCAATCAGGCTGGCGTTATGATGCCTGATGTCAACGAGGACTTTGTACGCATCGCGAAGAGCGAGGGATGGTACAGCGATGAGCTCATGGAACGCATCGCAAAAACCGGTAGCATCAAGCAGGCCGAAGTGCCGGAGAAGTGGCAGAAGGTGTTCAATACTGCCAACAGCATTTCGCCGGAATATCACATCCGCATGCAGGCTTCTTTCCAGAAGCATTGCGATTCCGCCATTTCCAAGACCACCAACTTCGCTGGCTCTGCAACAGCAGAGGATGTGCGCGCCATCTACGAACTGGCGTATGAGATGAAGTGCAAAGGCGTGACGGTGTATCGCGACGGCTCGCGTGACAATCAGGTGCTCAGCACGGGTGCTACCAAGGATGCCGCTGCGAAGCGTGAAGAAGGTAAGGGTGGCGACGGCGCGAAGCAGACAGAGGCTGCTGCAGCACTGCGCCGCGAGGTAGGCGAACTGCAGGGCACCATAGCAGAGTTGCAGAACGAACTTGAGCGCACAAAGAAATCGCTTTTCAGCGCCGAAGCGGAAAACACATCCCGCAGGGCAAAGCGCTCGCGTCCCGACGTATTGCGCGGTACCACGATCCGTAAGGAGACTCCGCTCGGCGTGATGTTCGTAAACATCACGGAAGACGAAAAGGGGCAGCCATTCGAGGTGTTCATCAATCTGGGCAAGGCGGGCGGTAGCGCCATGGCAGATGCAGAAGCCATGGGGCGCCTGATTTCACTCGCATTGCGCTCGGGGATTCCGCTCATGGAGATCCACCGGCAATTGCGCGGAATATCCTCCGACAAGGCGGTCGGGCTGGGGCCAAACAAGGTGCTCTCTGTACCTGATGCTGTCGGCCTGGCGCTTGAGCAGTGGTGGCGGGAAAAGCAGGGTGTTCAGCAGGATCTTCTCGCTCCCAGCAACGAAAGCCCCATTGTTACAACAACGGTAAAACCAGTCTATACTGCTGCACCCAATCCGTCACAAGCAGGCGCTGAGTCCATGCAGCCAGGGCTCGCGAGTGGTGATCTCGGCGGTGAGGTGTTCATGGGAACATGCCCCGATTGCGGCTCGCAGCTGGAATTCGCAGAAGGATGTGTGAAATGCCACGTATGTGGCTACAGCGAATGCGGCTAACCGATTGTGGCTCGCATCTGGAATTCGCACAAGAATGTGTGAAATACAACGTGTGTAGCTACAGCGAATGCAGCTGAACTGGCATTACGCGTTATCGTGAAAAATGGCGGCGTCTTCCGGAAACACCGGAAGGCGCCGCTGTGTTTTCCATCAGGTGACGGCCGCCTGATTACGACATTCACCAGGTAGCTGTTGACATCATGATCTGAGCGGCTGGTGCGTCAGTAGGTGAACGTGGCGACCAGCCGCCCGGAGCCATTTATTCCGCGGTCCCCGGGGTCGGCAAACTGTCCGGTGTACAGCTTTGGCTGTTGCCCTTTAACCGTGACTGTGACAACGAAGTTTATAGGACTTTTGTCGCACGACGACCAATTGTCAACATAGACCTGATATGTACCCCGGGGCGCAGACTCTTCCGGCCAGGTGATGTTTTCATTGTTCCGATGGTCCAGGCTACAACTGGCGTTGGAGTCGAGGTCGATTCTGCCACCCGTGTCAGACTCCCGGTTTGCGTAGTAAACCTCCTCACCCGATGGCTCATGCACATGCAGGTCCAGGTCTGCCGATGCATCCCAGGACAGGCTGACCTGTACGGCGCCTGAGCCGACCTGGATCACCGCTGCATTGATGCGCGTAACGGCTCCCCAGCTGTGACCATCGCTTGCCATAACCATGATAGGCACAGCTCCGCGATTCAGTGTCTGTGAAAAGGTCACGAGCAGCTGTGTTGAAGTAACGGCTGCCGGCAGATTCACCTGGTAATAATCGTCCACACCATCGACTGCGAGGAGTAGCGAGGAAAATGGCTGTGTGGCGTGGAAGCTCAGGCCGCTGGTGCCGCCATTTACCATGGTAATGGAAGGGGCGGTCGTGGTTTGCGGCCCCGTGCCTGCAATTGGGAGTGCGCCACTCCGCAGTGCGGCAGTTACGCCACCGTCGGTGACCATCCCGCTGATGATACTTGATAGCCCCGGCAAATCGTCTTTGGGGCTGACTGGATCTTTGGAGCAGCTGCTGCCCAGGGTCAGTGCGCCAATGACAAGCAGTGATGCCCGGATATTTGAGAAACGCATGGATACGTAAAAGCTCGTGGTGTCAGTGGGGCTACCGTTTTCGGCCGTGCGCGCGAAACCAGATGCGCGGCGCGGACAATGGCAGTTGCCGGATGCTGCTTCTTACGAGCTTTTTCGCGGGACGTTAATGCACCGATCAGAAATCCAGTGCTTTCAGGTACTCAAAGTTTTCCCTCGCACTTCTGAGCTCGTCTGCCGAACCCTCCTGTTCAACGAAGCAAGGCTTGCTGTTGATGTCGGGAACGGCCGCCAGAAATACGCCCAGATTATATGAACCGTTGGCGAGTTCAGTATCCTTGCTGCGGTCGGGGATGACGTTTTTCAGATGGAAACTGAAGCATCTGTCGACGTGTTTCTTAAGGAAAGCCAGTGGGTCACCGCCGCCCATTAGCATATTGCCAACGTCGAGTTGGATGCGTACGAGTTCCGGGTCTGTTTCGCGGACAAAGAGTTCGAGCGGGATCACGCCATCGATCGGCCGCTGATGTCCGGGTTCGTTGTGGAAGGCGAGCCAGATGCCTTTGCGGCGCGCGGTCTCACCGGCCCGATTGAAATTCCGGGCCCACTCCCGCCAGCCAGCGAGTGTTTTGTTGGCATCTGGTGGCAGACTTGGGACCACCAGGTACTCATGCCCCAGTTCTTTGGCTTCGTCGAGGCGGGTCTCCCAATCGCGGAGCATAGTTTCCGGCCCCATGTGCGCCGAGGATGCCCGCAGTCCGGCGGCTTTGAGAGCGTCGCGGGTTTGCGTGACACTCCTGCCAAAGTTGCCGAAGCTCCAGAGCAACTCTACGTCTGTGTATCCGATTTCCCGAATTGCAGCGAGGGTGCCTTCAGGGTCTTTGCGCATGGTATTTCGGACTGCATAGAGCTCCAGTCCGATGCGCTCAAGCTTTGTGAAGGCGGCACCGGTGTCGCCCCACGGGAAGTGGTGGGTCCGGCCTGAGACGGGGGAAAGGGAACTGATGCCCCGTGTTGAGGTGGTGGCGGTGAGCGCGGCTGCCCACGTCAGGAATTCTCTGCGGTCCATGCTGTATGATTTGGCACGGATTGCTGAACAGTGCAAGTGCCGATTGCGTATCTTGACAGATATCTTTTTCGCAGCATTTCTGGAGCCCTTCTGGAGTAGAGTATGCCCTCCTTGTTTCACCGCAGTTCATTAGTCCTCCTGTCGGCCGTTCTGGCTGGCTCTCTTGGTGCACAGTCTTCGTCCGGCACCTCCGGTTCGGCAACCGGGGGGTGGGATCCGGAGGCCATTATCCGCACTGAGTCGTTTGTCCGGCCTCCTGCGCGGATTGCAGAAATCCTCACTACACCACGTGTGGATATCAGCTTCACCAATCAGAGCCCGGACGGCCGCTGGTTTCTCCGCGCTACCGGCGTGGACAGGTCGGATGTAAGCCTCTGGGGAGCTCAGCACATCTGGCTGGCAGGGCTCGCAATAGACGACGTTGCCAATCGCGCGCGTTCAGTGTCCGTGTCCACGCGCTTCGGTATGGAGCTGGTGGATCCGCACACAGGTGCGATACGGAAGCTCAGCACACCTGATGGCGCCTCAATTACTGAGCCTGTGTGGTCGCCGAACGGAACGCAAATCGCATACATCGCGAATTTCCCCGCTGCGAGTTATGCATATCTGCTGGATGTTGCTTCCGGGAAATCCACCCGTCTGAGTGATCGCGCGCTCCTGGCAACTCTTGTAACGGAACTGCGGTTCACTCCGGACGGCAGGAAAGTGATTGCTGTACTGGTGCCGAGTCCGCGTGCGTCGCAGCCAACTCATGGACCTGGTGGCATAGAGGATGGACCTCAGGTGCGGCTTACAGATTCGAAGGCGCTGCCACAGCCAGTGCACAACACCCTTCTGGGAGACCCGCACGATAAGGCTCTCCTGGAATGGCACACCACCGGACAGCTTGCACTGATCGACATAAAGTCGCGCAAAGTGCAGACAGTCGGTTCGCCTGCAATGTTCAGAAGTGTTGATGCCTCGCGCGATGGGTCGTATTTCCGTGTGACGCGTATGGTACAACCGTTCTCGTACCTTGTGCCGATGAATTCATTCGGCAGTGAGCAGGAAATCTGGGACCAGAGTGGGAAGGTCGTGCATACACTTGCATCGACGCCGCTTCGCGAAGGTGGCCGCGGTGGCGGTGCCGGTGGATTTGCCGGAATGGGCGGCCGTGGTGGTGGTGCTGCACCGGTTGATACCGCGCGCCGGAACATTCAGTGGAACCCGGTTGGCGACGGTATGCTTTACATCCAGAGCGAAACTGTGCGCCCCGGTCAGGGTTCGCAACCTGCTGCTGTCGAAACGAAAGTTGTTCGCTGGAATGCCCCGTTCGGAGCCGGTGACACAACCGTCCTGTATCGTGGTGGCCGCCAGCTGGGGAACGTGCAATACAGCACCGATGGCAGCACCATGTTCTTCAATGACAGCGGTTCTGTTGTGGCGGTACGCACGGCCAACACCAGTGAGCGCTACAACCTTGGACGCGGCGTAACACTGGGCGGCGGTGGTGGCTTTGGTGGACGTGGTGGCGGTGCCGGTGCTCAGGACAGCACTCAGGGACAAATCGTCACCCGCAATATCAATGGCAATTCGTTCGTGGTACTCGGCAACAGTGGAAAGAGCGTGCTGCTTACCGGGACCCGGGTACCTGGCGCCGACTGGTACAAGGCCGCACCGCGTCCGTGGGTGGATCGCTTTGATATCACCACAAAGGCGCGCGAAAGAATGCTCAGCAGCGATGGCAAGACATTTGAGACTTTTATTGCACCGCTCGACAATGATGTCGCGTCGTTTCTCATTACCAGCGAGTCGCCGACGATCATACCGGATGTATGGCTGATTCACGGTACCGCTGTGCCGCAGAAGATCACCTCCAACGTGGACGCAGCACCCGAAGTAAGCGGTGGGATAGTAAAGCGCATCCAGGTCGACCGTCCCCGTGACGGTACGAAGTTCTGGGTGACGGTGACGCTGCCGCGTGAGTGGAAGCCCGGGCAACTGATGCCTGGTGTTATCTGGTTCTATCCGCGTGAGTTTGCCAGCGCAGCGGACTACGAGCGGTCGAAGTACGGCACGAATATCAACACGTATCCGTTGCTTCCATCTGCGCGCCCGTCCATAAGCACGAAACTCTTCATTGCACACGGCTATGTGCACATCGAACCGGACATCCCGATTTATGGCGACAGTGGCCGCATGAACGACAACTACACCCGCGACCTGAGGGAAAACCTCAATGCGGTTATCAATGCTGTTGTGGATTCGGGGTACGTGGACCGCGAGAAGCTTGCAATAGCCGGTCACAGCTACGGTGCATTCAGCACAGTGAACGCGATGACTCTGATGCCTGATTTCAAGGCAGGTATTGCAGGTGATGGCATGTACAACCGCACACTTACACCGTTTGGTTTCCAGAGTGAGCGGCGCAATTTCTACGATGCTCAGGCAACGTATCTGGATATGTCACCGTTCCTGCGGGCAAACCAGATCTCAGGTGCGCTGCTTCTGTATCACTCCTTCGAAGATCAGAACACAGGTACCACAATTATCTCATCACAGCGTATGTTTGCGGCGCTGCAGGGACTTGGCAAACCGGCTGCAATGTACCTGTATCACTACGAAGATCACTGGTTCTACACCTACCAGAGCGACCTCGATCTCTGGGCACGCTGGCTGGCGTGGCTCGATATCTACCTCAAGGACGCTGGTTCAAAGACAACCACGAGCAACTGACGATAGCGATTTTCTGTCGCTCCCCGGGTGAGGCCTTTATGTCACCTGGGGAGCGACGATCGCGTAATGATGTGGCCGAAGCGCGACTTCATTGCGCGCAGGCAGAGCCATGAACTCAGGAACGCCTGGAACCATATCGTGGCCACGCCCAGCCACCACAGCTGCTCAAGAGCGAACCATCGCTGACCTGACATCCACACTGCAGGCAATGCGAATGTGAGCAGCCGCGTTGAACTGCTGAACAGTGACGGAATTGTATTCCCCAGTGCCTGGAACACCCCCGAGCTGGTAAGGATTATCGCGGATGCGACGAAGTTCCAGGAAGTGATTCGCAGGTAGTCGGCGCCAATTTTGATAACAGGTGCTTCATCGGTAAACACACGTATCAGCAACTCAGGCTTCCACTGGCAGAAAAGAGTCAGTGCAATCATGACTGCACTGCTGATAAACGCGGACGACCTGAAAACATTGTAGACCCTGTCCCCGAGTGCCGCGCCGGCATTTTGTCCGGCTACGGGACCGGCTGCAAAGGCAACAGCCATCGCCGGAAGAAAGATGGATTGCATGACGCGGGATCCGATGCCGAAACCTGCCTGCGCCGGTGCACCGAAACCCTTGATAACCCAGTAGATGAGTGCCATGAAGACAAACATGAGGAGAAACTCTCCGCCCGGTGGCAATCCGATGCCCAGTATACGCTTCCACGTGTCAGCGCGAAACCTGAACAGCGAACGGCTGAATCTCACATGCTTTTCGTGATACACGAAATACCAGACCATCATTGCTACACCCACTGCAATTGAGATGGAACTCGCAAGCCCGGCACCTGCTGTGCCCATCGGTCGCCCTGTAAGCCAGCCGACAATGAATATGGGTGCCAGAAGTACATTCAGTATCACTGTCAGCATCTGCACAACCATCGTGGGCTTTACAATACCGGTGCCGCGGAGCGCGGATCCTGTTGTTACAAGCGCAAACTGAAGCGCCAGCCCCGGGAGGAACCAGAAGAGGTATCTCACACCGGCGCGCTGTGTTTCTTCATCAGCGCCCAGTGACAGCATGTATGGCCTGATTGCAACGATACCCAGCAGGACCACAAAGACACCGAGTGCCATCGCCATCATTGCGCTCTGATTGAATACTGTGTTGGCGTCTTCCAGATCGCGACGTCCTACGGCCTGAGCTATAAGCGCCATTGTTCCTGCGCCAAGCACCTGCGTGAGCGCCAGTATAATGAACTGAACATTCCCGGCAGCACCGACTCCGGCGATTGCAGCATCGCCGAGTCGGCCTACGAAATAGAGGTCGACAAGGAAGTAAAGCGTCTGGAAGACCATCCCTGCTGCCAGCGGCAGGGCAAGGGTAACCAGATGACGCGGTATGGACCCCGTTGTGAGATCTCTCACTGTTTTATGTTGCCTTTATCTTCGTTTTATTTTGTCGGCCTGTGCCCGAAACTGAACCAACGGGCAGAGGGGTTGTATGTAGTGTAGTATTATCTGACCCCAGCATCAGTCGCCCGGAGCCGAATATGAACGTAGAGCCTTTACCAATCGCTGACGACCACCAACACCCGGACGGAGAGAAGAATGGCAGTGACGCCGCAGTGGCAACAACAAGCTGGTGGCGCTGTAATTTGCGCATCGTGAGGGTGTCATCGGTAGCGGTTCTGGCAGCCCTGATTTTCACACAGAGCGTACCCCCGGCCGCCGCCGTGGGTCTGTCGTTGCCCACGGATTCAGTTAATCCACAGCAGCGACGCAGTGCCAGTGAGTGGGCCGATTCTGTCCTTCGCACGCTTACACTCCGGGATAAGGCTGCGCAGATGGTTTGGGTGTGGACACTCGGCGACTATACGCCAGTTGATGCAGCGTCGTGGACCAACATTGAATCGGTGGTGCGTACGAATAAACTCGGTGGCGCCATTATTTCCGTCGGGAGTCCGCTGGATATAGCTGCAAAGACCAATGCTTTGCAGCGGACAGCGACTGTACCATTGCTGTTTGGTGCTGATCTGGAGACAGGAGCCGGCTTCCGGGCGCGGGGCGGCTGGTTCCTTCCGAATGCTATCGAACTTGGTGGTGCAGTGTCATTCCCGTATCCAATGGCAATCGGCGCTACCCGGGATACCACACTCGCGTATGAAATGGGGCGTGCAACCGCAGTGGAAGGGCGTGCCATGGGGCTGCATATGGCATTCGCTCCGGTACTGGATGTCAACAACAATCCGCGTAACCCGGTAATCAGCACCAGGTCTTTTGGTGAAGACCCGGCGCTTGTATCGGCGATGGGACGCAGCTTCATTCGTGGCGTGCAGGAACACGGCATGTACGCAACGGGGAAACACTTTCCCGGTCACGGTGACACTGAGCAGAACTCGCACCTCGAACTTGCACGCGTTACGGCGACACGTGCGCGCCTCGACAGCGTTGAGCTGAGGCCGTTCCGTGAAGCTATAGCAGTGGGTGTACGTGGTATAATGACCTTTCACGGTGATCTCCCCGCGCTCGACGGGAATCGTATCGCCGCAACGCTGAGTCCCCGCGTGATGATCGACCTGCTACGAAAGGAGATGGGGTTCAATGGCATACTTGTTACAGATGCACTGGATATGAACGGCGTCCTGGGGAAGCTCTCGATGGCCGAAGCGACCAAGCGTGCGGTTGTGGCTGGTAACGACGTGCTGCTTATGCCAACCAACGTCAAGACTGCCATCGATGCAGTTGTTGCAGGCGTGCGCGAAGGACGCTTCACCGAAGCGCGCATTGACTCTTCAGTTCATCGTCTCCTTGCTGCACGTCACGACTTCGGTCTGGATACCAACCGTTATGTGGACATTGAGGCAGTGCGAACAATTGTCGGAGTGGAGGCGAATCTGCGGCCGGCGCGCACCGCTGCTCAAAAATCCATCACGCTTGCAACTGATGCCGGTGGTGTGGTGCCGCTGAAGAGTGCAGCAGGTTCACGCGTTGTAAGCATTACCATCGCGCCACGCACTGAGATAAGTGCGGGCCGGATATTTGATGCCGAGCTCAAGAGCAAGTATTCACAGTTGCAGTCGGTTGCGCTGAGCCCTGACGTTGTATTTGACGCAACGGCAGGCGCTGCTGCCGGGGGTGCCGGTTACACCATCCGTCCGGTTCCCGGCATACTTCCAGCGGCAGTTGAAAACGCAGTCCGGGCAGCGACCGGTGCGTCGACGGTAATCGTGTCGTCGTATCTTGGCGCAACTTCCACAACGGCATCGATGGCGCCGTCGCGTGGGATGGTCGAACTGATGGACGGGCTCCGCAAGAGTGGCGCAAAGGTTGTGTTGGTGTCGTTTGCGAACCCTTATGTCGCGATGTCGCTGCCAAAGGCGGATGCCAATCTTATAGCGTGGGGGCCATATCCTGTGTCGCAGCGTGCGGCGGCGCGTGCACTGTTGGGGACCGCGCCGATCACAGGGAAGCTTCCAATTACAATCCCGGGAGTCGCGGCCTTTGGTGATGGAATTCAGCGTCCGTGATGTGACAAGCCCTCAGTAAATCCTCAGTACACTTTCATCACTTCGACATCGAACACGAGTGTAGCGAGTCGCGGTACTGAGCCCGGTTTACCGGCTTTGCCATAACCCAGCGATGGAGGCGCTACAATCAGGCGCCTCCCTCCCACACGCATCCCGGGGATCCCTTCTTCCCAGGCTTTGACGACCTGACCGTAGCCAAGCAGGATTCGGCGGGGCTTACCCTCCTTGCGTGTATCGTCCAGGACCGTGCCGTCGGTAAGCCATGTGGTATAGTGCACGTCGATGTATTTGCCGCTGTCTGCCGCTGCACCGCTGCCGCGCTTCTTGTCCTGAATAAGGAGACCACTCTCTGTCTCTTTCATGTCAGCGACGCGGATGCCGAGCGACGGCGCGATGATGGTATCAACCGTAACCAGTTGAACAGCTTCAACCGAATCGATTTGCGCCTGGCGCGCGGCTTCCGCGGCTGAACTCTGTTCGCGTTCTATTGCTGCTTTGTCCTGGCACGCCGTCAGTAATACCACGGCGAGCGCGATGGGTGCAACTCTCCTGATGCTGAACCATCCCGAGGCGGCCGCCATAAGTGCATGGGTTACAACTCTCAACCATTGGGTGCCGGGAGAGCCCGCGCTGCGTATACGCCTCTGGTTATGCGTCTTGATCATCGTGTTGACTCCTTCCCTGATGCCGTTGCACGCGACGCGTTGGTAGACGCATTGGCAGACGCGTTGCTAGCCACGGTGGCCGCCGTATCTGCGGCAGTCGTATTTCCCCTGCGCCACGCCGCAAACTCATCGTACTGATCAGTGGCAATGAAATCCACGCCAGCGGCTGTAGCCGCACTCCACCTCTTCTGAACTTCAACGAGCGAACCGAAGTTGTAGTCTGCGATGTAGCCGCGATCGGTTTCGGCTGTGTAGCCATCCAGTGTGTAAAAGCGAATCCAGAGCTGCTTGCTGTGTGCGTATTCCACAAAGGCGGAGAGTCGCGCTGAGTCAGCGGAAGTCCACTCTGACGCGTGTTGCGGCCCGCCCTGCTCAATGACATGCCACGGGAAGTTGACCCACCGCGCATAGTTGTCGTAACCGGCGGTAATGAGCTCATCTGCACTCATTTTCATCACGTTTTCTGCCCGCTTTTCATCTGTGTCGCCGGCGGGTGATGCTACTGGCACAGCACCAAAGAGCAGCAACTTTTCACCCACAGGGAGCGCGGTATAAAAACTATGACGTTGTACGGAGTCGGTTCCGGTAAGGACCAGAAGCGGTCCGGTTGAAAGGGTATCGATCGCCTGGTTTTCAAGCTTCCGGGCAGTGGTAAGGAACCGTTCGTATTTTCTGAGTAGCTCCCACAGGGCCTGGTGAAGCGTCGGGTCACTCTTCTTGAAATCGAGGTTCAGAACAACCAAAGGCCAGTGGGTGCGCTCACCACTTGCCAGGGCGGAATCCATGAGCGGCGTGATCTGGCGGAAGAAGTAGTCCTCCAGCGACGGCGCACTTTCCAGGTGCCGGTCGTCATGCCCTACGACAACGGTTGGCGTAGTCCCGTCACCTCCTGTTCTCAGGTACAGGTCCTGCTCTATTGCGACCGGAGTTCCGGTTCCAAGGGCTCTCAAAAGCCGGTCTGCATAAAGACCGTCTTCCGGGTAGGCGTTGTGCGCGTCCATAAGAACGCGGTCGCCAGGGTGGAAGGCAGGTTCCGGCCCTGACAAAGCCGGCTTGTCAGATGGGAAAGAGCAGGCGGACAATAACAGGAGGGTCAAAAACGATTGTTTCATATGTTTTCCATGCGGAATCCGTCTTTACGTTTGAAGGACACTGGAAATTCTAAGGCCGGGGGCTGGAATTGCACCAGCGCGGCGGCCGGCGGCGCCCGGACAGTCTGGCCCATGGATGAAACAATCCGGTGCAAGGATTAGATTGACGTCTAACATCAACCTGAATTTCGGAGCTTATGTCTGGATTTTTACGGCAGGTGAATAGTGCGTTTGACAGGGCGGCATCACTTACGTCGCACGACCCAACGCTTCTGGCGCACATCAAGGCATGTAACGCACTGTATTACGTCAGCTTCCCCGTCAAACGCGATGATGGAAGCATAGAAGTCATTCACGCCTGGCGCGCTGAGCACAGTCAGCACAAGTCGCCAACAAAGGGCGGAATCAGGTACAGCATGGATGTCAGCGAAGACGAAGTAATGGCGCTCGCTGCGCTCATGACCTATAAGTGTGCAATCGTAGATGTACCGTTCGGTGGAGCAAAAGGCGGAGTCCGGATAGACCGCAGGAAGTACTCAGACGCGGAGCTTGAAAGGATCACACGTCGTTATACATACGAGCTCGTCCGGAAGCGTTTCATCGGCCCTGGCATTGACGTACCAGCCCCCGACTTTGGAACGTCGTCGCGTGAGATGGCGTGGATCGCGGATACATACGCGAGCCTCAATCCGGGAGAAGTCGACGCCCTTGCATGCGTAACGGCCAAACCACTCGCACAGGGCGGCGTACGTGGCCGTACTGAGGCAACCGGTCGTGGCGTTTACTATGGCTTGCGTGAGTTCTGCAACTCCGAAGCCGATATGCGCAAACTCGGCTTGTCAGTTGGCATTGAAGGAAAGCGTATCGTTCTGCAGGGGCTTGGCAATGTTGGTTACAGTGCCGCACGGTTCCTGCAGCAGGGAGGCGCTGTAATCATCGGTATCGCAGAGTACGGTGGCGCGATTACGAACCCAAAGGGACTCGATGTTGACGCTGTTGCTGAACACCGGAAAGCCAAGGGCACTGTGCTTGGGTTCCCAGGTGCAACGGATATCCCGGATACCCGCGATGGCCTGGAGCTGGACTGTGACATCCTCATTCCGGCCGCTCTGGAGCATCAGCTGACGGCAGACAACGCGCCGCGGATAAAGGCGCGAATCGTTGCAGAGGCCGCGAACGGCCCGACGACGACCGAAGCAGAAGCAATTCTTGAGGAGCGGGGGATCGTCATCATTCCTGACATCTGGCTCAACTCCGGTGGTGTTGTTGTTTCGTACTTTGAGTGGCTGAAGAATCTTTCACATGTCCGCTTCGGTCGTATGGAGAAGCGATACACGGAAGGCGCGTTCCGCCGGCTTCTTGAGGCAACGGAGAAATCCACAGGCAAGAAGTTCAGCGAGGCCGAAACGCGTGCCATTACTGAAGGCCCGAGCGAGGAGGATCTCGTCTTCTCGGGGCTTGAGGAGTCCATGAGCGCTGCTTACCTGCAACTGAGGGCTATCAAAGAGGCTAATGCGGACAAGGGGGTCAATCTCCGCACCTGCGCATTCATGAATGCCATCGATAAAGTTGCCCGGAGCTACACAGATCTGGGTATATTCCCCTGAGCTGATGCTGTTGTCCTGGCCCTGAGACCGGGGGACGGCGGAGGTTCTCGCTGTCCCCCGATTCTTTTTCAGCAGGCATGCTGCATGGATTGTTGATTGCCTGTGCACTAACCCAATAACCTGCGAGGCGCCTGTGCCCAAACGGCAGAATTCCAAGACGCTTACGATTGCGGTGATCGCACTTGCGATCCTGTTCGTTATTCCGACAGGCATTGGCCTGCTGGTCGATTACTGGTGGTTCGGTGAGATCGACGCCACGATCCTCTTCACCAGGACACTGTCCACGAGAGTGCTGCTCTTTGCAGGTACTGCGCTCGTTGCCTGGGCAGTGGTGCACCTCAATCTGGTATTCGCACAACGTGGCATTGTGCCGGATGGCTCGCGTCTGCGTTTCCAGACCGGTGCCGGCGAAACTGCAGTGGATCTGACAGCTGGCCTCCCGCGCGTCACCCGGGCTGTCGCCATAGCAGTCGCTCTTTTCTTCGGGCTCGGTGCGAGCGCGCTGTGGGAAGTTGCGCTGCAGGCACTCAATGCCACCTCATTCGGTACCATTGATCCGATTTTCGGCCGGGACGTTGGGTTCTATGTCTTTACGCTGCCTGCACTGTCGGCGCTCCTCGGCATAATTGCAGCTCTACTGGTTGTCCTTCTGATTGTTCTGGGTGGTGTTTATTCACTGCGTGGCGACATCGCAATCCTGCCGCAGCGCCTGCGCCTGGAGCCAACTGCCGGAATGCACCTGTCAGTGCTTCTCGCGTTGCTCTTTGTTGTCTGGGCGATTCAACTGTGGTTCATTGACAGTTCGTACCTGCTGTTCTCGGATACCGGACCTCTCGTTGGTGCCAGTTATACAGACCTGAATGCGAAACTCCCGGCACTCCGCGTGAGTGCCTTTGCCGCGCTGCTGGCAGCAGCGCTTGTGCTGGTCGGTGGATACCGGAAGAAGGCCGGCTTCAATGCTGCCATGGCAATTGCCGGTTACATGGTTGTCTCGCTTGTCGGACGCGGAATCATTCCGACGGCAATGCAGAAGCTGATTGTTGCACCCACCGAACTGACGCGCGAGGAGCCGTACCTGGCGCACCACATCACTGCCACACGAAAGGCATGGGGGCTCGACAGTGTTGAAGTGCGCGACCTCGGCGGCGAAGCAGTCCTTACACTCGATGATATCCGTGCAAACGGACCTACCATTGAGAACGTCCGGCTCTGGGACCGCGATCCGCTGCTCCGCACTTTCGGACAGCTGCAGGAAATCCGCACCTACTACGACTTCGTGCAGATCGACGACGATCGCTACTGGATCGATGGCAAGTACCGAGAGGTGCTGCTTGCTCCACGCGAGCTCAACTCGTCGTCTTTGCCTACCCGTACATTCATCAACGAGCACCTGACTTTCACGCACGGAATGGGGTTGACGGTTACACCTGTAAATCAGGTCACGACCGAAGGGCTGCCGGTGCTGTTCGTGAAAGACCTGCCGCCATCTGCCACGGGATCGCTGCGTGTTACCAGGCCACAGATATACTACGGCGAACTTACCAACAACTTCGTTATCACAAACACTGTTCAGCGGGAGTTTGACTATCCTGCCGGCGATGAAAATATCTATCGGGCTTACTCCGGGACCGGTGGAGTCGCCATCGGCAGTCAGCTGCGCCGTCTTGTGTTTGCGGCACATCTGAGCTCGTCGAAGATACTGCTGTCCGGCGATATCACTGCTGAAAGCAAGATCCTGTATCATCGCAACATCAGGGAGCGCGTCTTCAAGGCGTTCCCGTTTCTGCGGATGGACAGGGACCCCTACATGGTTATCGCTGAGGATGGTACGCTCAAATGGATGCAGGATGCTTATACCACATCCAGCCGCTATCCGTATTCCTATCGTGACGGGGACGGCGTCAGCTATATCCGCAACAGCGTCAAGATCGTGATTGACGCGTATAACGGTGATCTTGTTCCTTATGTCTCCGACCCGGGTGATCCGATCATTCAGACGTGGGAGCGCATATTCCCGGGTGTGTTCGTTCCGATGAACCAGATGCCGGAGGATCTCCGTGCACATATCCGATACCCGGAGGATCTCTTCGTCGCGCAGACCCGGCGCTACATCACTTACCACATGAATACGCCGGCCACCTTCTACAACCGCGAAGACGAGTGGCAGATCCCGAGCGTACAGCGCTACGACCAGTCGGTCCCGTTCATGCGGCACATCATTATGCGCCTCCCTGATGAAGACGAGGCCGAGTTCATCTTCATGGCGCCGTTCACGCCGCGTGGAAAGGACAACCTCGCCGCATGGATGGTGGCACGCAGCGACGGCGATCACTACGGCAAGCTCAGGGTCTATCGTTTCCCGCGACAGAGTCTGGTATTTGGTCCGCGTCAGATTGAGAACCGTATCAATCAGGATACAGAAATTGCGAGACAGGTTTCGCTGTGGGATCAGCGCGGTTCACAGGTTATCCGTGGTGACCTGCTTGTGATCCCGATCGAAGAGGGGTTGTTGTATGTGCAGCCCATGTATCTGCAGGCCGACGGCGGCATGATACCTGAACTCAAACGCGTGGTGGTGGCATATCAGAACCAGGTCATTATGCGGGAGACGCTGGACGCCGCACTCAGCGACATGTTCGGTGGGATTGTGGATGCCCGGTCTGCCGTTGCCGTAGATGTTTCAGGTGCGCCTGTTGACGCGGCAGCGGTTACCGGCGCTGCCGCAGCCACCGGGGCTCTGGGTGGAGCCCGCGGCGATATGTCTGCCGACATGCAGGCGATCATAGCTGAGGCTCAGCAGCGCTACCAGGCTGCTCTCGAAGCGCAGAGACAGGGTGACTGGGCGCGCTACGGAGAAGAGATCAAACAGCTTGGTGCTCTTCTCCAGCGGCTCAATGCATCACAGCGCAACTGATCCGGGATATACAGTCACAACCAGGTGAACAAAGTGCTGGTGCACTCGCAGCATGCTATTGCCGCAGTGCACCAGCCTTCCCCGATCTTCGCGGATCGGCACCGGCCGTTACTGTCTTTCCATTAATCCTGATGGCAGCTCCGTACCCTTCCCGGAGTTCACCCTGCATGGATACGAACTGGATGTCGTAACCCAGCTTGCGAAGCGATGCTATCGTGGCTGGCGAGAAACCGTCTTCCATCTGAATGGAGTATCTGCCGGCGCCAGCGCCTGCACCACGTCCGCCACCGCCGCCACCGCCGCCAGGGAGGAAGCGGGGAAGCTCCAGAACCGCTTGCGGTCCAAGATTGAAATCAAGCGCGCCGATGATCCCCTGATATATCGCAGAGGTGATCCACGCGTTACCGGCAGCGCCAATAGCAAAGACCGGGCGGTTGTTCCGGTACACAACTGTTGGTGCGATAGTGCTTCCGTGCCGCGCATAAGGGAGTCGTGAACCGTACTGCGTCGGGTCCGTGCCGTAGGAAGTGAGTTTGTCGTTGCTCAGGAAACCGAGTCCCGGTGCCACCTGGAAATTGCCACCCCAGGTGCCCAGTGTTTGCGTTACTGCCACCATGTTGCCATCGTTGTCGGCAACCACGAAGGCAGTGGTCCCCGAAGAGTGGCAATATGCCACCTCGGCTGCATGATCGTCGCCACAGAGCGACACTGGTTCTTCTATTCCGGTGCTGGCGTTGTGGCTGGAAGACTGGATTGATGAACTGCGTGCGTTTCCAGCAGCACACGCCAGGCGGGCACCTCTCAGATCCGCGGGCCGCAGGGCTCGGTTTTCATTAAAGCAGTTCCATCGCGCGTCTGCAGTATCACGATTGATGATTGGCGAAATGTCAACAGGCCACATCGCAGGGTCTGCTATGCGGCCACGCGATGGCGGAACCAGCAACCATGCGCTCAATGCTGCGTGCAGTGTCAACGCGTCTTCTGTGTAGAGTCTGGGTGACCGATAGTGTTCCAGAAGATTGAGACGCCCCACGAGTTCGGCTCCGCCACTCACAGGTGGTGCGGTTGAGTAGAGCGTGTAACCGCGGTAAGTGCCGCTTACAGGTGTGCGCTCATTGGCGAAGTACCGGGCCATGTCGCTCAGCTTCATGGCATTCCCGCCTGCGCGTAAACTGTCTACGTAGCGCTTCGCCACCTCGCCGGTATAGAAACCATCGGCCCCTTTCGCTGCAATCTCACCGAGCACCCAGGCAAGGTCTTTGTTGTGTACTGTATCACCTGCAACCATCGGTTCGCCGTTACGGAAAAAAAGAGCGACACTCGATGGATACTTGCTGAAGTGTTCGCGCTCGGTGGCGAGCGTGGTTGCAAGCCCTTCTGATACCGCGTAGCCGTCGCGCGCTGCCCGGATTGCGGGTTGCAACAGCTCCGACCACTCCAGCTTCTTGCTGCCGTACTTCTTCCACATCTCATACATGCCGGCAACTGTACCTGGCACATTCACCAGTACCGGGCCATCCGGTGGATAGCGGCCGTTCCGCAGCAGCGATGTGTTCGACAGCGACGCGTCTTCGGGGACACGGCTCATGAACTCAATCAGCGTTGGCGACGGAAGCGACGAGAGCGCAATCACCATCTGACCGTAACCGCCGATACCACTCGCATCGGGTTCCACAACGCCGAGTGCAAAGCTGACCGCGACTGCGGCATCTACGACGTTGCCGCCGGCTTTAAGGATCTCGAGCCCTGCATCTGTGGAGACCGGGTGCGCGCTTGAAACTGCCGCCTTACCCGAAGCTTCTGTGCGAAGTGGCGGGCGCTTACGGAGCAGCTCGTACATGGTTTCCTGCAGCTCCTCATCGCTTTGAGCGGCAGCAGCGCGTGTTTTGAGTGACTCGTATGCGGCGTCCCACTGTGCGCGCTGGGTAGCAGCGGTAGCGGCAGAGAAATACAACTGACGCGTACGTTGCCAGAGGCGTGCAAGTTCATCGGCGTTTCGCTCACTGCGACTGGCAGCGGCTGAAACAGTTGCTACAGTGAGCCTGCTGTCGGGTGGTTCAGGCGCCATAACAAAGCGCAGGCTGTCGCTGTTGCTGAAGCGTATGCCGGCTGTGCGGTCGAGCCCGCGATCCGGCTCGCCGTTATATGAAACACTGGTCTCAGAGTACGAAGCAATAGCGATCATGTTGCTGGCTGGCGACCACGCAAGTTCACCGGACCTGGATGATACAAGGTTACTGTAGCTGCCGTTCAGTGGGGCAACAAAGGTGCCTGTGCGCGTGGCGTATGCAATTCTCTCTGCATCGGGTGAGAACGCCAGGTGCTGTGCATCGCGCTCAATGGTTGCAACGGTGGAATCCTGCGCGGCTGCAGATTTTACGATGATGCGACGCGCACTGGGTAACCCAGCTCCGAACCCTGCTCCCGGACCTTCCTCTGCCGAAGTGATGAATGCGAAGTAGCGGCCGTCCTGACTTGCTGTGAGCGCCTGTTCAGTGCTGGCACCTTTGCTCACCCGTTTTACTGTGCCATCGCTTGAGCGCGCCCACACCCGGGCAGACGCTCCTGTGCCACGTACGAACAACACGCGTTCGCCCACTTCTACCGGCAGCCGGTCCGGCAGTGGCGACGCGGTCAGCCGTTCCACAGCACCAGCTCTTGCATCGGCTGAGAGCGGCATCCGGTAGATGTTGTATGTGCCGTCTCTGTCAGAAGCGAACAAAACTGCATCGCCGTTGTTGGTAAAGACGGGATCGCGATCCCAGGCCGGCCCGGAGGTCAGCCGTATGAAAGGCTCGCCAGGCGATTTCTGCAAATGGATATCGCCGTCCACCGAGAGCACCAGCCTGCCGTCCTTCGCATACGACGGTGCGCGGATGCCCGTGGCACCGTTCTGCACATATACTCCCGGGTACGCACCGACATCGGTACCCAGTGAGCCCGATGCGTACGCACCGGGATTGACGCTACGGTGCGCACCGTCCGGTGCATGAGTTCCGGCAACACTGACCGCCAGGAACAGTGCAGATATGATATACGTGAAGAGTGTCATGTCCTTTTACTGATTAACGGATGTCACAGTTACTCTACGCCTGAGCAGGCAGGAAATGCTGTCATTGCCATCAGCGGGTCGCCCGCTGAATAGTAACTGAATCAATTATTGTGTCTTCGGCGACGCGGTCTATCAGAT
>CAZDMG010000033.1:0-23580 GCA_964506655.1 uncultured Gemmatimonadaceae bacterium | reverse complement strand
CCCTGACCCCACGAGCCCTGCCCATAACCGATGCTCGGCTGCGCTACGTATTCCGGCGAGAAGCGGGACCTGTAGCGATACTCGCGGAAGCGCGTTGTATCCGGCAGTGCGAAATTGGCGCTGTCAAGAAGCGCTGTAACTGAAAGCGAACTTCCTGTACGACCGGAAAGCAACGTCGGGAGTGCGCCCGATGACCGGATGCCGTTAAGCGATGAGCGGTAGAACGAAAGGCTCGATGCAGTTGAGTCGCTGACGGAACCTCCGCGCAGGTATACACTGCGATTCACTCCGGCAGATGATACGGTATCGCCTTCTGCCACAGGTACCTGTTCTGCAACAGTCTGCAGTGTACTGAACGGCGCACCTTTAAGTGACCGCGGATCCTTGAGCTTCCATATGGAGTGTTCGCCCTTTTCGAAGTAGACAAACGCAAGTACATCAGCATCCCGCGACCAGGTTATCGCCGGTGAATACTCGGCAACTGCCGTAACGGCTCCCACAACATTCGTAAGCTGATAGTGCCGTTGATCGTTCAGATCCCAGAGGAAGATGTTGGCGATCCCTGTGCGATCAGAGACATACGCGATGGAACGGCCGTCCGGTGCCCACTGCGGATTGATCGACAGACCTGCCTGCCCGGGCACCACGGTTACATTCCCGGTTTCCACATCATAGAGCGAGATGCGCCACTTGCTTACGCGGAGAATCTCAAAATCAGTGCTGCTGCCGCGGTCACTGGCAAACGCAATTGTCTTTCCATCGGGCGACCACTGCGGTTGCATGTCGCCATAAAAATCATTCGTTACCTGCCGGTGTGTTTCGCCATCGACCGAAGTGACATACAGGTCGCTGATGCCATGCTTCATTCCACTGAACACAATGTTCTTACCGTCCGGTGAGAAGCTCGGACTCAACACCTGATCCAGTTCGAAATCGAACACGCGCACGACTTTCCTGCTCTTTACATCCAGCAGGTATAGCACGTCGCGCCCACCACGCTGACCCGTGAACGCCACCTGCTTGCCATCGGGTGAAAAGGACGGCTGCGAGTAGATGAACCGCAACTGCTCAAAATCAGGGTTCGTTGTTGTCTTTACAAGCCGTGCAAGCCGCTTCCCCGTTTCTGCATCTGCGAGGTACAGGTCCGGGAATACTTCACCACGCAGCAGACTGCCGTACGCGATGTATGTGATGTATTTGCCGTCGTTGGAGAGGGCAGGTGCAACAAACAGGCTCGCCACGCTGTTTGCGCGACGCTGCGACAGGAGTGGCTCAGCGTATTTGCGTGGCCGCTCATAATCAGCAACGGCTGGCAGATACTTGCGCTGCAGGTACTCCTTCCACGCATTGCTCAGTTCATCCGTATCAACACCCAGCTCCCTCTTGAAAGCCCTGTCGATACCGAGGCTTGGAACTGCATTCATTATTTCGCCGATGGACTCATCGCCCCAGCGCTCACCTACAAACTGCCACACCGACAAACCGTAGCGGTATGGAAAGAACTTACCCGGGTTTTCAGTCAGGTCACGGATGGACGGCAGCGTGTTGTTGACAACAGCATCGCGCATCCATGCATCCGTCCACGGGTGCTCCCGTCCAATTGAGAAATATTCAGCGAGCCCTTCCATGAACCACAACGGTGGGTTGACCATCGCAAGGTTCTGAAGGCCTGCTCCTGCACGTCCGCGCGAAAAAATATCGAACTGGAAGACGTGCACCATTTCGTGCTGCAGAACGTGCTCGAAGCTCCCCCAGTCGCCTGTAAAGAACTGCGCCATTCGTTGCCGCAGCGGGTCAGTTACACCACCTGTGCCTTCGCCGAGGTCGCCGAAAACATTGCTTTGTGCAAAATCACCGCTGGAGCCGAAAAGGATGATTGGCTTCTTCTCGCGGAACTGATGCTGCATAAGCCGTGACAGGCGCGCATACGAACGCTCTGCCATGCGTGCAGCATCCGGTGCTACGTCGGCAATCTCAGGGTAGTAGTGGACCAGAAAATGTTCCGTTTCAATTACTCGCCACCGGAGCCGGTCGTACTGCACCTGATTCTGGCCGAAGTATCCCTGCGCGCTGGCTGCCGGTGCGCCCAGGAATGAAAGCGCCACGACAAGAACCGGAACGAGGCTCCGGGCAATCAGTGGAAAACGGAGCGTCAACTTGCCTCCTCAAGGACTGGGTCAGCGACGATTCGCTTCGCGTCGCTCCAGAGCCGTTCGAGCTGATAGAACTGTCTCAGCGTCGGGTGAAAAACGTGAACCACACAATCGCTGTAGTCGAGGATCGACCAACGGCCCTGTGTAAGCCCTTCCGTCATATTGGTAGTCACGCCGCCCTCTTTGAGACCTTGCTGTATGTGCTCCGCGATGGCCCTGACGTGTGTGTCCGAGGACCCACTTGTGATAACAAAGAAGTCGGTCATATCGGTCACACCACGGAGGTCGAGGATTACTGTATCATGTGCCTTAAGCTCGCTTGCCAGAAGAGCGGCACTGCGGGCGATGGCCTCACCTGTGGGAGATTTTTTTCTGGGCATGCAGCATGGTGGGGGACAGGGTGCGGGTGGCCCGGTTGCCGGGCCCCCGGCCTTTCAATCTACCCTGATGTGGAGGACAAAGTTCACGCTTTGTCCTCTCAATTAATGCTCTTTACAATGGGTCCTCTAAGATGGCGCCGGCGTGCCTTGCCGCCGGTCGGCGCACCAAAAGCTTACTACAAGCTTACGGCAAGCCTACTGCTTGATGACCCAGACTTTGATCTCGGGCTTGACATCCGCATGCAGGCGGACGGCCACGCGGTGCACGCCGAGTGCCTTGATCGGCTCGGCAAGCTCAATGAGACGACGCTCGATCTTGAACCCCTGTGCCTCCAGCTGACCAACGATATCCGCGGTAGTCACGGAACCAAAAAGCTTCCCTTCGTCGCTGACGCGTGCAGCGAAGGTCAGCGAGACCTCGCCAAGGCGCTCAGCGATCGACTGCGCAGCCTCGCGGCGCTCAGCTTCTGCTGCCTCAAGACGGCTCTTCTCGAGCGCGATCCGCTTCTTGTTCCCCGGGGTGGCTTCGAAGGCCAGTCCGTGGGGAAGGAGGTAGTTGCGGGCGTACCCCGGTGACACGGTTACGATGTCGCCTGGGTGACCCAGCTTATCGATGGCGTTTCTAAGAATGACTTCCATGATGTTTCTCCGGGGGCTGCCGGGTTAAGAGCGGGGCGCCGGCTTGTGCGTTGCCGCACCGCGCCGGAGGTCCCGCCAGGTATCGCTCAGCCCGGTTCCGAACGCGATCAGGACAAGCATCGTCACGACACGCATGGAACCAAGCAACGGAATCAGTATCAGCAAGCCGACGGGCAAGAGCCAAGTCCATCGGTCAGGCGTCCACCACAACAACACACCAGCCCCGCGAAGCGCATAGAGCGCCCCGAACAGGACCAGCAGGTTCATCCCCGCTGGCCGCCACTCAGAAAGAGTGGGCAACATCAGCAAGGTGAACCCTGCAACTACACCCCACACCCACTGGTCGCTGAAGCTCAAAGTCTTGAGGGCTCCCAGCGGAGGGCCGATCCGTGTCCGCGACATACGGTGATAGATCGACCAACCAAGTGCGAGTGCCAACAGCGACTCCAGTGCCAGGAAAGCCGGCGCCAGAATCAGAACCAGACTTTGCGTGCCATCTGATGACGGTGGTGCAGAACGTCCAAGTACTCCCAGGATAGCCGCCGTCCGCTCGGCCCGTGCGGCTGCATCAGGCATCCGTGCGGCGAACGTCTTCCAGACCGGCGAACCTGTGCGGTTCTGCCAGCTGGAGAGCGACTCATCGACTCTCCGGTCGTACTCCACAGCCAGCGTCTGACCGGACGCCGAGAGTGACCCCGGACCCGCGGGCGCCAGGAGTGCAAGCCCGACAAACGCTGCAAAACCAGCCAGTGATACCGTGCTCACCGCGCGGGTGAGAAACCGTTGCGACCCCGCGGCAAAGCAGATCAACCCGAATGAAGCACCCAGGAGAAGCGCCCAGCCGCGCACGAAATCACCGTAACCTTCTGAGGGGAAGGGCGCCTTATAGAGAAGCCACCCCAGGAGCCCGCCCCAGAATACAACTGTCAAAACACCGCCACCTGACCACCAGCCCACCACGGCACATGCCGCTGTCGCTGCCAGAACCAGTAGCGCGAACTGCTCGACCGGGAGCAACAGACGGATGATTCCACCCAATAGCGCCAGAGTTGGCGGCCATGCCCAGATCGCCGATATCGCGGCCGTTGCAGCGAGTGCAGCAACCAGCCAGCGCCACCCCTTTTCAACGGGAGCGGTTGCGGTCGCTCCCTCTGCGACCGCTGTACTCACTTAGCCCTGCTGTCCCTTTACGTAGGGAAGAAGAGCCAGGTAACGGGCACGCTTGATGGCCTTGGCCAGCTGACGCTGGTGGCGCGCATCCACGCCGCTCAGCCGGCTCGGCAGGATCTTGCCATAGTCGGTCGTAAAGCGGGCAAGCAAACGGTCGTCCTTATAGTCCACATAACGGATCCCTGCTTCAGTGATCGGGCAGGGC
Source organism: uncultured Gemmatimonadaceae bacterium (assembly GCA_964506655.1). Classification (GTDB taxonomy): domain Bacteria; phylum Gemmatimonadota; class Gemmatimonadetes; order Gemmatimonadales; family Gemmatimonadaceae; genus Gemmatimonas. The sequence continues at coordinate 19,033 of CAZDMG010000033.1, read as the reverse complement.
TTCTTCTGTCTGCGCATCAGCTATTCCTCGTCGTCGTCATCGTCATCGTCGTCACGGAGTTCACGGACCGCGAGCTCTTCGTCGCTCAGTACGGTCGATCCAAGATCGTGCTCAAGGATCGTTACCAGGTAGCGGACGACGCCGTGGTCGAGCTTGAGCGCCCGCTCGAACTCGGGGAGCACAGATGGGACTGCATGGAAGCGGCTGATGATGTAGTAGCCGTTCTCGTGCTGACCGATCTTGTATGCCAGGGCGCGACGGCCCCAGTGCTCCACTTCTGAAGGCTCGGCGAGGGAAAGAAGACCCTCCAGCCGCTCCAGCTTTTCGGTGATCGCGCTGTCTTCCAGCGTCGAGTCAAAGATGTATACTGCTTCGTAACGCCGTGTTGGTGAACGGCGCATTTTGAGCTTTGCCACTCGGCAATCCTCCCTATGGTCATGAGGTGCCCCCGGAAGTGCCGACCTGCCGGAGGAGGGTTGAGTTACTGCTGTTGGTTACTGCTGCCACGTACTGCTTTACGTACGCTCTATGCCAGTCACCCTGACGGACATAGCCCTGTAACGTAGCACCGCCAGGCTGGCATGTCCAGCATCCTTATAGCCTTTTTCGGGTCCGTTATCGGTAGCATGTGCGGTCGATTTGGTTTTGGGAACCCAGCGAGATTCACTGGCCCGCTGGGGGCTGGTGCCGATCTGGGCCAAGGACCCAGCGATCGGTAACCGCATGATCAATGCGCGGGGCGAGTCGTTGAGCAGCAAACCGGCCTACAGGGACGCCTATAAGCACCGCCGCGCGGTCATCCCTGCGGGTCTGTTCTACGAATGGCAGGGAGTGCCAGGGCAGACCAAACGCGTACCGTGGTGCATAAGGCGCCCGGGCGACGCGCCCTTTGTTTTGCCGCGCTTTGGGAGAGGTGGCGCCCACAGGGCGCGGGTCGCGCGGGGAATGCGTCGCGCGACCCGCGTCAGCCGAATACTGCCTAGCGCTCCTGAGCTCCCGTCGCGCCGCTGCTGTCCATCGTCGCCGGAATGTTCGTGGACTTGAGATACAGGTTCAGCGAGCCAAACGAAAGTTTGGATTTCATCTGCACGACCATACGACGCGAATCGTTGCTGATCCACACTTCAGCGCGGCCGTTCTCACTGAAAATTCCTTTGGTACGGATAGTTGGTTGCAGCACAACCGTTTCAAATGTGCCCGCAGGTACCTTGATCGTTTCCTTGCGGAGCACCTTGATGACCACCGGGTTCCCCTGGGGTTTGAAATACCGCATCAGCGTGTACGTATCACCCACATTGAGCGGAAGTGTGCGGATGAAATACAGGAACGACGCGTCGTCCAGCGGTTCATTCACCGTTTCCTCTTCGGGCTTGTCGTTCTCGGTGAACTTTCCGCGCTCAGGATAGATCTCAAAGCGGCGCGTGCGTTCGTAGTTGCCCTCATCGATATCCTGATGAAAGCGACGCGAGCTGAGCGTTTCGGTGTCGAACCACGTCTGATGCACATCGTTCACCCGATAAAACGGGATCCCGCCGCCGTACTGAAAGATCGCATGATAACTGGGCCGCCCCCGCACATCCTCAATGCCGCGCACCTCCATCGTCCCCGAGCCAACCCGGATCGAACCGAACTTGACCTCGTACTCCAGCCGCTCACCCACCACGATCGGCATCGGAACCACAGCAGCACCGGCGGTGGCAGCCGAGTTAGCAGCTGAGCCGGCGGCACTGGCGACGCTCTGGGCGGCAGCAGGCAGGGTGCCTGCGACGGCGACCAGAGCCAGAATCGCGCCAAGCGCGGTTCTGGCCGGCAGCGTTATTGAGAATCGGTTCCTGATAGTGGGCATCGCGGGTATCTGATCGGTGACTTGAGGGACAGCACTAACAGAATACACCAGAGCGAGGGCGAGGGTCGGCAGGGGGGTGGGTGAGGCTTTGGTGGCCTTCGTCACTTGGTTCCAGCGGATCAGCCCTAAGCGATGTCGTGCAAATTGGCAAAGTCTTTGCCAATTTGCACGGATCCGCGTAGCCGTGGCAGATGGCTTATCCACAGCGATTTCAAGCGATGTCCTGCGAACATCATGCGCAACGATCACTGCCGCGCCATAAAGCTTGCGCCCACTCACAGCCACTACGGAATCCGCTACTTCACCACCTACATCACCTTGCCCGGCCAGTTGAGGTGATAACGCTCCTGCGGGCCTTCCACCAGCGACGCCGAAAGCTCCTGCCGCTACTGATCGAAATCCACCGCCAGCCGCACACTGCCATCCTCTTTCTTTTCGTCGGACTTCACGCGGCGTTCCAGCTTCTTGATGTCTTCTTCTGCGGGCAGCTTCTCGGGCTTGATGCCACGCTGCCCCAGCATGTCGCGCACGCTCTGATTGTTCTGCACATGCTCAGCAGTAATGGTACGTTCGCCCTGCAGGTTGGCCTGCTGGACGTTGTGGTTAGTCATTTCGGTCGCCAGATTTTTCGCAGCGATAGTGAGCGTGGGCAGAAAGTCGGCCAGTGGCCGCGTCTGCACGATGCCGTACTTGTCTTTCATCATCTGCGTGGTGTTGCCGCCGAACAGAGCGGCATCGCCGTGGGCACGAATGCGGCCAAAGCCGCTGTCGTCCACGCCGCGTTCGTAGATGTTCTGCGACAGGGGCTTTTCCGATTCGCGCAGGCGGTCGCGTGCTTGCAGCCGCGCGTGCAGGCGCATGCGATCTTCGATCAGCTCCTGCTTACGGGTCTGGACGGCAAAGTAGCTCTGGGCGAAGGCGATGGCCTGCTTGCGTGGGTCGCCGTTCTGGGCGATCAGGTAGCAGGCGTAGCGGGTGAGCATGAAATCGTCCACTGGACGCTCTGCACCACTGCCCAGTCTGACCATTTTCGTGACGCCACGAAAATGGTCACCTTCGTCGTAACCTGTTGCTCTACAAGACTCTATGGCGCGCCGGATCGCGGTGGTGAAGTTCTCCCAGCGGGCATAGCCCAGGGGTTCCATCAGGTCGCGGGCAAACCAGAACTCGATGCCTTCATCGGGCAGGCGCTGGCTGAGCTCGTCAAAGCGGGCGGTGAGTTGGGGGACGATGGCATCGGTCATGTGGTGAGCCCCTGAAGTTCGTGTGTCAGTTGCCGCAGCGTAGCGTTCATCTCCACCTACACCCGCTACTCACACGTTAAACCTGAACAGCAACACATCACCATCCTGCACAACATACTCCTTACCTTCAGATCGCACCGCTCCCTTTTCACGCGCGCCCTTCCAACCGCCGAGCTGTACAAAATCCCCGAACGCCACCGTCTCGGCGCGGATAAATCCCTTCTCGAAATCGGTGTGAATCACGCTCGCTGCCACAGGCGCGCTATCGCCGCGGTGAATGGTCCACGCGCGTACTTCCTGCTCGCCAGCTGTGAAATAGGTCTGCAAGCCAAGCAGGTGATAGCCAGCGCGGATAAGCCTGTCCAACCCTGCCGATTCGATGCCGAGTGAGGCCAGGAACTCAGCTCGCTCTTCGGGTGGGAGTTCCGATAGCTCGGCTTCGATGCGCGCGGAAAATGGCACTATCTCCACTGGCTCACCAGATGCTTCGACCGCGGCGCGCAACGCCCGGATATACTCACCCTCGCTCCCGGACAGCTCGGCTTCGGTGACGTTGGCGGCGTATAGCACAGGCTTTGCGGTAAGAAGCTGCATTCCGCCCAACTGCTTGAGTACATCCGCGCTTAATCCCGCGCGCCGGAGCGGCTTTCCGTCCGACAGAGCTGCAAACGCTTCTTCAAGGCCGGGGAGTTCGGCCTGCGAATCCTTATCGCCCGTGCGCGCGGCGCGCTTCACTTTGTCGAGTCGCTTTTCGATCGTTGCAAGATCGGAAAGTGCGAGCTCCAGATCGATGATCTCCCGGTCGCGCGCGGGGTCCGGTGAACCCATTACATGCGAAACATCCGGGTCATCGAAGCAGCGCACGACGTGCACAATTGCATCGGTCTCGCGGATGTTCTGAAGGAACTTGTTTCCGAGCCCTTCGCCCTGCGATGCGCCTTCCACCAGCCCGGCGATATCCACGAACTGCACAACTGCGGGCACAGTCCGCTTGGGTTGCACGATCTCAGCAAGCCGGTCGAGTCTGTCGTCCGGAACTTCCACCATTCCGACGTTCGGTTCGACCGTGCAGAATGGGTAGTTGGCTGCTTCTGCTTTTGCAGCTGTGAGAGCGTTGAAGAGAGTTGACTTGCCGACATTCGGCAGGCCGACGATACCAAGACGGAGCATGTGGTGGTTGTGTATGAATTCAGTCAGACCGGCGTGGCATAAAGCCATCGAGCCGGAGCAGTATTGCCAGAGAGCAGCTTTGTAATGCGTTGCCGCGCGGGGTTGCCACGGGGCGTCGCCGAGCAAGGTCGCGGCGCCATGTTTCCGCGCGATGAAATGTAGCAGGGCGGGGCATTAGGGTGATGCCTGAACGGGTAATCCCCTGTAGCCTTCCACCATGCACGACTTCACCCGATTGCGTGTCTGGCAACGCGCCCAGAAGCTGACCCTCGAGATCTATCGCGACACCGGCCGGTTCGATGACTTTATGAACCCGGGGCTGGGTGCCCGCATGCGGAGGGCTGCAGGCTCCATTTCCGGGTGCATCGCAGAGGGCTCCGGGCAGCCCACGCCACTGTTGCTGGCGCAATCGCTGCTTCAGGCAATTGCGTTTTGCACCGAACTTCTGAGCCATCTGGATATCGCGCACGAGGTCGGTCTTATCGACACGCCGCGGCATATCATGCTGGGGCTCGAGATCCAGGAGGTAAGACGGATGCTGTACGCGCTGAGGGCCCGGGTCGAGGCGCGCACACCGGCGCAGGCTACCGCTGTTGCATCAGGAGGGCGAAAGCGCGACTGACTGCCAGAAAGCCACCGCCAGTGCAGAGAGTAGCACCAACTGCGTTATGGCCGAAGCGCGCCAACCGGCAGAGTGTGTATCCGGTTGTGCATTCGGTCGTGCATCCGGTAGTGCATCAGAGTGTGTACATCGTTGTGCGGATCGCGGCCGCAATTCCGCTGCCGCTCCAGCAACAGCTGCGCCCAGAATAAGCCATGGCGTAACTGATTGCTCACCGTAGTGAGCGAGCGCAAACGGGGTAAGCAGCGCAACAATCGGCAATAGCAGACGCCACAGTAACCGTTGATTCAACCGTGCAGGTACGGCGGCCGCAGCTGCCACGCGCGGAGCCCCGCCTTGCGCTGCATAGAAGACCAGAGCAGCGCCGATCAGCAACCCGGTGAACGCCACAGGGGTCGGCAAATCACCGGATACACCGCTCCCCGTTGCGACTGATGCATCCAATGCAACCAATGCGACGTACGCGGAAACGAGCAACGCATACGTCAGAACTGTTGCAACGCCATGCAAAGCTGTTGCAGGGCGCAAAGTGCGCGATGCTGCGTCACGCTCCGGTATCACAACTGCAAAGAGCGATGCAGTTATAGCAGCGAGCGCCACTGTGTATTGAGCGCCCAGCACGTTCGCAGTAAAGAGCAGCACCAACGCAACTACCAGCGCGCCAACTGATAACGCAGTACCGCTTAGCCTTTCACCATACCAGGCACTCAGCAGTGCCAACTCTCCCATGCACACCACCACTGCCAGCACCGTCAGCACCGGACCATGCAACGCATACATCGTGCCGTCTGAGTGCTGCAGGTCCGCTGTCTGCCAGCGATACAAAAGCCACGCAATAACTACAAGCGTCGCCGCGTAAACGACAGCAATCACAAATACACGCTCGCCGCGCTGGCGCGTCGATGTATCCGTCGCCATACCCATCGCGCGTATCGCAACCAACGCTGCCACCACCCCCGCCGCTACAAACCATGCCAACGCCACAAGCGCCGCCCCGCGTCGCACATCTACCACCACCCCCGACGCCGATACAATCACCATCGCCGCCGCGACCGCGCTCAGCAACAACTGCCATTGGCCCCGCGCACTGCCACCCCGCGCGCCATACACATACAGCCCAAGCGCAACGACAATCGCCGCAGCAATCGCAATACCGGCAGCTGTTGTCATTTGCACACCCTCTTATACGTTCCCTTTCGCGCGCTCTTCTCCATCCGGGAAGCTTACTGCATTGCCGCACAGACGGTAAACTCAGCCATGCCCCTTTCAAGACGCTCATTCCTTGCCGCCACAGCCGCTGCTGCCGCCAGTACCGCCGCCGGCGTGCCCGTTCGAGCATGGCCCGCCGCGTTGCGCCCGCCCTCGTCCCGGCTCTTCCTGCCACAGCAGCAGCGACCGACGCCCACCGAATCGCAGCTCCTATGGCAGCGCGATGAACTCGCCATGTTCATCCACTTCGGTATCAACACATTCACCAATCGGGAATGGGGGACAGGCACTGAAGACCCGGCACTGTTCAACCCGCCCAACCTGGACGCCGATCAGTGGGCACGCGTCGCACGCGAAGCCGGTTTCCGCGCTCTCATCCTGACAGCCAAGCACCACGACGGTTTCTGCCTCTGGCCCACAGCTACTACGCGGCACTCCGTTGCGTCCTCCCCATGGAAATCCGGCAAGGGAGACGTCGTTCGCGAAGTGGCCGATGCCTGTCGCCGACACAATCTGCGCCTCGGTCTTTATTGCTCGCCCTGGGACAGGAACCACCCGACATACGGCGATTCATCGAAGTACAATGACGTCTTCCACGCGCAGCTCCGCGAACTTCTCACCCAGTACGGCGATGTGCACGAGGTCTGGTTCGATGGCGCAAACGGTGAAGGGCCAAATGGCAAACGTCAGATCTACGACTGGCCAGCCAATTTTGCACTTGTTCGTGAGCTTCAGCCTTCGGCAGTGATTTTTTCGGATGCAGGCCCGGATATCCGCTGGATCGGGAACGAGCGTGGCGTAGCTGGCGACACCAACTGGTCCACTATCCGGAGCAGCGCCGTGCCGTTCCCGGGCGCCTCAGGCGACGGCATCACCGAGGCGCTCCAAAGTGGTCATCCGGATGGCGACGTCTGGCGCCCGGGCGAGACCGATGTTTCGATCCGCCCCGGCTGGTTCTATCACCCAGCCGAAGACAGCCGCGTCAAGTCGGTGGATGATCTGATATCCATTTACTTCTCGAGTGTCGGACGGAACTCCAAACTGCTTCTGAACGTCCCGCCGACGCCGGAAGGGGTAATCCACAGCGCAGACGTCGCCCGGTTGCAGGGGATGCGGGCGCGGCTTGACGACATCTTTTCTCCGGCGCGTGTCGTGCGCACCGACCTGAACAATTTCGTACCCGGGTCCTCGGCGTCGGCGCCCTATCGTGAGGTCAGAATACCAAACCCAGCATCCATCGCTATCCTGGAACTCGCCGAGGATATCACAAAGGGCCAGCGTGTTGCGCGTTGGTCTTTCGAGGTGGATTCCGGAAACGGCTACCGCCAGGTAGCCACGGGAACAACTATCGGCCATCGGACTCTCCGGCAGATTCCGCCAACACTGGCGTCAGGTGTCCGCGTACGTGTCATGGAGAGTGTCGGGGAACCGTTGCCAATTTCGGTTACGCTCTACACTGATTCCTGACGCACCGGGCCTCATATTCTGCTACATTAACGCTGGCTTTAACGCTGGTTTTAATGCCACACCAGCTGCAGTATCCGCTGGTGCCAGCACTGGTGCTCGCACCGGCAAACAACACTCCGTTTCTCCAGTACCAACACTCCAACAACAGTTCATCCCTTTCAGCGATGCAATCAACATCCCTACGCAAACTTCGCAGGAACCTGACGCGCAGTGCGTATCTTCTGGGCGCGCTGTTTCTGACTCAGCCCGGCGCTGCTGCTGCACAGTCATCTCCCCAGACCGATGCTGCACTGCAGCGCATTTACCGGCTGGGAATGGACAGCTCGCATGTGCAGCAGCTCGCGCACGTACTGCTCGACTCACTTGGTCCCCGCCTTACCGGAACCGAAATGCAGAATCAGTCCGGTGAGTGGCTCGTCTCCCTCTACAAGTCGTGGGGGATGGATGCGCACCGTGAGAAGATCGGTACCTGGCGCGGCTGGCGGCGCGGTTATTCACACATCGACCTGCTCACCCCTCGTGTACGCACGCTCGAAGGCACACTGCTCGGCTGGAGCCCGGGAACAGACAAGAAAGACGTAGTTGCTCCCATGATCATGCTGCCGCGTTTCGCCGACAGCGCCGAGTTCGTGAAGTGGCTGCCACAGGTGAAAGGCAAATTCGTTCTTATTTCGCCTGCCATGCCGACCTGTCGGACAGTCGAGAACTTCGCGCGGTGGGCGACTCCGGCATCCAAGGCCGATATGGATACGCTTCGTATGCAGACGACCAGAGAATGGAGTCAGCGCGTTGCAGCCACTGGCTATGCACTGGCACTTGGAAGCGGCAGCCTCGGTGTCCGTCTTGAAGAAGCAGGCGCTGTTGGTGTTGTAACATCGCGCCCAACCGATGCACTTGGCACGATCAACGTCTTCGAGACATACAACACGAAGACACCCGGCGTTGCACTGTCGTGTGAAGACTACGGTCTTGTGTTCCGGCTTGCAGAAAGCGGTGCCAACCCGACTCTTCGTGTCAACGCAGACGCTGAACTCCTTGGTGAGCAGCCGATCTACAACACGATCGGTGTTATCAAAGGGACAGAGCTCCCGGATGAATACGTGCTGCTTTCTGCACACTTCGATTCCTTCGATGGCGGCAGCGGCGCTACAGACAACGGCACCGGCACACTTACCATGACCGAAGCATTCAGGATCCTTACACAGGTGCTCCCTAAGCCCAGGCGTACGATTCTTGTCGGACACTGGACTGCTGAAGAGCAGGGACTCGTCGGGTCACGCGCTTTCACGGAAGACAATCCGAAGATCGTCGAAGGACTCCAGGCGCTGTTCAATCAGGACAACGGAACAGGGCGGATCCAGAGTGTGAATGGCGGTGGTCTTATCAGCGGTGGTGAGCATGTCGCCAAGTGGGTGTCCATGCTCCCCGAGTCGATGCGCACCGAGCTTCAGGTACGTAACCCTGGCAGTCCGAGTTCCGGCGGCAGCGACGACGCCTCCTTCGCCTGCTACGGCGCACCGGCCTTCGGACTCGGCGCACTGAGCTGGGATTACGGTTCAATTACCTGGCACACCAATCGCGACACGTACGATAAGATTGCATTCGATGATCTTCGCTACAATGCGACACTGACAGCAATGCTTGCATACCTTGCATCTGAAAGCCCGACGCGCGTGGGTCGTGAGCGCGCAACACCTGAGCAGCGGATGGCTGCAATGGGTGGTGGTCGCGGCGGCGCTGGCCGTGGAGCGGGCGCTGGCCGCGCAGGTGGAGCTGGAGCAGGGCGTGGCGGACAGGCACCGGCATGGCCCTCATGCCAGAAAGCACCGCGGCAGACAAACCCGCGCCTCCGCTGACAACAGCAACTGCACTGTAACTCCGATAAAAAGTAACGGCGCCTCAATCGGGCGCCGTTCGCTTTTTGTGCTGGTTTGTTTTTCGTGCGCTGCTCACGCTGTTACTTAAGCCCGCTGCACATACTACGTCGCGCAGCATTAAGAGCCATGAACTCAGCGCCCCATTGAGCTTACCGCTTTCTGCGTGCCTTCGCGCACCCACAGTTCGATCGCGTCTGTCATTCTGTCGAATGACTCTTCCACCAGACGGCGTTCATCCGACGGCATAACACGCAGCACGTAGTCGGCCAGGACACCGCCGAGTCGACGTTCGTCAATCGAACGCACACCGATGCGCAGCCTTGGGTATTGCTGGGTTTTGAGCTGTGCTTCAATGGACTTGAGGCCGTTGTGACCACCGGCACTTCCAAACGGCTTGAAGCGGTATTCACCAACCGGTACCTGAATTTCGTCCACCAGTACCAGCAGATCATTACTGATATCGAAGCCTTCGCTGCGCGCATATGAACGCACAGCATCTCCGCTCAGGTTCATGAATGTCTGTGGTTTTACCAATCGCACCCGCTCAGTGCCCACCATCGTGGTCACCACCATGCTTTTCCCATCGCGTCGCCAGTCTGGGCAACTCCAGACGCGTGCGAGGTGATCTGCCAGCCACCAACCCGCGTTGTGACGCGTCGCTTCGTATTCGATCCCTGGGTTTCCCAGTGCAACAATGACCTTCATCGGCAAGCGACGCGCAAACAACGCGGGGCGCGGGATGCGCCCCCGAAACACTTAAATCTCGTCGTCGGCCTTGGCCTTGCGGATCAACTCAGGCTCGGCAGAGGCATCAGCGGTCTCGTCAGTTGTAGCAGACACACGTGGTGCACTGCAGACGCAAACCGTTGTGCCCGGATCCTCGAGAGCCGTCACCCCTGGCGGAAGCGGAATGTCACTCACGTGCATGGAGCGGCCGACCTGCAAGCCGGAGATATCCAGTTCAATGCGACTCGGAATGTTGGCCGGATCAACCTCGATGTGCAGCTCGTGAAGAATCTGATCCAGAATGCCGCCATCGTTGCGCACACCTTCCGGGACGCCGACGTATACGAGCGGGCACTGAACGGTCACTGTTTCACCAGCCACCACTTCCTGGAAGTCGATATGGAGGATGTTGCGCTTGAACGGATGGCGCTGGACTTCACGGATAAGGGTACGTGCAGGCTTGCTGCCGTCGATGCTGAGCTCAATGATGGTGCTGGCTGCTGAAATGCGCTGCAACAGACGCTCGGTTTCGCGGCCGTTTACTGTCAGGGACTGCGGTTCGCGTGCGTGTCCGTAGATGACGCATGGGATGCTTCCGGCACGGCGGATCTGGCGGGCTGCGCCCTTGCCGTGATCGAAGCGGACTGTTGCGTTGAGAGTGGCGGATGCCATGGTGATATCCTGTAGTGTTAAAAGGTGGCGCGGGAGTAGCGCTGCTCTGCCGTCCCGCCGCTCGACTGCGTTGATGCTTGTACTGCGTGTTACGGTGTTACTGGTACTGCGTTATTACTCGTACAGCGTGCTGCTTTACTTCGGTACTGCGCCGGGTTGCAACGGTGCAACCCGGGTACTGCGATACTTCAGGTGACGTACAGCTGCGTTATCACCGGTCGTCGAAGAGTGAACTCACCGACTGATCGGCATGTGTAAAGCGAATTGCTTTCGCCAACAGTTCGCCCACCGAAAGAATCCGGAGTGAATCGAACTTGCGTTCCTCTGGAAGCTGAATTGAGTCGGTAAGGACCACTTCCGTAATTGGAGCGCTTGTCAGCCGTTCAACAGCCGGCCCGCTGAGAAGTGCGTGTGTTGCACACACGTAGATGTCTCTTGCACCCAGTTTCTTGAGTGCGCGTGCTGCTTCACTCACGGTGCCTGCGGTATCGATCATATCGTCTGCAATGAGACAATCGCGACCGTCCACTTCACCGATAACGTTGACGACCTCGGCAACATTGGCTTTGGGACGTCGCTTGTCGATAATGGCGAAGGTGGCATCCAGGCGTTTGGCGAAACCGCGGGCCATCTTGGCAGAACCGACATCTGGTGCAACAACCACCAGATCCTGCAGGTTGCGCTTCCGGAAGTAGTTGGTGATTACCGGAGCCGCGTACAGGTGGTCGACTGGTACATCGAAGAACCCCTGCAGCTGGTGGGCGTGAAAGTCGAGGCCGAGTATGCGGTCGGTACCGGCGGTCTGAAGGAGATTGGCGACCAGTTTGGCACCGATGGCCACGCGGGGCTGATCCTTGCGGTCCTGGCGTGCGTATCCGAAGTATGGGAGCACGCAGGTGATCCGGGCCGCCGACGCCCGCCGGGCTGCATCAATGATGAGCAGCAACTCCAGCAGGTTCTCAGCGGGCGGGTTCGTAGACTGGATTACGAAAACGTCCGCGCCGCGGATGTTCTCGTCGATCCGTACGAAAATCTCGCCGTCCGCAAAGCGGTTACGGGTGACCCGGCACAGTTCCACACCCAGTTGGCGTGCGATCTCCTCGCTGAGCGGGAGGTTCGATGTGCCGGAAAGTAACTTTGAGTTTCGAGCTGACGCGGGTAGTTGCCCGTCCATGCTCCGAGGCCTCGGTATCGGTTAACGGTTTCTGCTACAGGAGCAGGATAGCCCTTAAAGATAACCAAATACCGGCCAGGCAAACAGTGCTGGCGCCGCCCGCAGTTGCCCCTCTTGGAATCGAACCAAGATTCACGGCTCCAAAGACCGTTGTCTTGCCATTAGACGAAGGGGCAATGCTCCGAACCGGAGTCGGCGCCACGTAAAGTAGCCGCCCGGGGGTCGCATTTTCCAGCTCGGCGCCGCGAATCTTCTGCTCAGGCACCCCAGAGCTTGCACTTCACTGCCCGGCAGGCTTTCGTGCGGAATGTAGCCCTTACGGACCGGCACCCGGCACGGCCGTCAAAAACCGGCCTGTCCGTCGGATACGCTATCCCAGAAACAACCCCAGGTAGAGCACACGATGCACCTCTCACACCCGAACCCCGGCACCTTAGGGGGACGCAGCCTCTCCATGTCTTTGCTTCGCCGCCTCGCGCTTGCAGCGCTACTCCTTTTTCCGGCTGCGGCTGAAATCGCCTCTGCGCAAACCCCGCGCACTAATGCCAAAGCTGATACCAGAGTCAATACCTATGTTGATACCTACGTCGATACCGAAATGGTGGCGCGTATACGCGAGGAAGGGCTGCAGCGATCACAGGTCATGCGATTCGAAGAGTATATAGCAGACGTACTCGGCGCGCGGCTCACCATGTCGCAGGACATGCAACGTGCGCAGCGCTGGCTGCTGGGTGAGTTGTCCAGGCTCGGGCTCACCAATATCGCCGCCGAGCCATACATGGACTACGGCGTTACGTGGGACAATGAATACGTCTCGCTGCATATGCTGGAACCCGATTACCAGCCCATGGTTGGTTACCCCGTCGCGCACACTGCCGGCACGCCCGGCAAGCTCACTCTCAACGCGATGCTGGTAGACGTGCAGTCCAGGCGCGACCTGGAACGCTTCCGGGGTAAGCTGCGCGGGAAGGCGATTCTTGTAACGCCACCACCGTCGGTTGATCTTGCTGTTCTTACGAATGGCGTGAAACGTTACACCGAGGCGCAGCTGGATTCGCTTTCGCGCATTACGATTGTGCCACAACGCTCACCAGCCGCGCGCGCTGTGCCGAATTCCGATGCACTGACCGCGCTCGAAAAGCTTGCCTTTTACAAAGAGGAAGGTGCTGCTGTCATTTTGCAGAGTGAAAGCGGATGGCTTGGTGCAGTGCGTGCGTTCTCGCGCCCTGGTGCTCGCGAAGAAGGCTATTCGCGCGAAGGAATGCTTAAGTCGCTGCCAATGATTGCAATCACACCGGAACACTACAACAGGATGTATCGTATTCTGTCGCTCGCAATCCCTGTTACGGTGGAAGTTGAAGTACGGAACCGCATCGGAACGGAAGTGGAAAAGGCGGTGAATATCGTGGGCGAGATTCCGGGTACCGATCCCGCAGGTGAAGTGGTTATGATAGGCGCACACTTTGACACCTGGCACGGCAGCCCCAACGCAAGCGACAACACATCGGGTGTGGCAGTTGCACTTGAGGCCATGCGGATACTCAAGACTCTGGGTGTTCGCACGAAGCGCACAATACGTGTTGCGCTCTGGTCCGGTGAAGAGCAGGGGCTGTTCGGATCACGCGCTTATGTACGTGAGCATTTCGGGAACCCGCGGGATGCACGCTATCCGGTTAAGCCGGCATATGCCAAATTGTCTGCATACTTCAATCAGGACTATGGCGCCGGACAGTACAGAGGTATCTACCTGCAGGGGAACGAACACGCGCGCACGATGCTTTCGGCGTGGATGGAGCCATTCCGCGATCTGGGCTTGTCGATGGTTTCAAATCAGAGCCTGGGCAGTACAGATCATGTGGCCTTCGATGAAGTCGGGCTCCCTGGTTTTCAGTTCCTTCAGGACCGCACACCGGGCACCGGTGGACACAGCAACATGGACTTTGTTGAAGCCATCCAGCCGCAGGATCTGATGAAGAACGCGACGGTAATGGCATCCTTTGCGTATCATGCAGCGATGGCAGACCGCATGGTACCACGCAAGACGCTACCCGCGCGATGAGCCGCGCGCTGTCTTCAGCTGCGGTTGCAGCAGGAGGCGCGTACACACAGAGGAACAGAGATATGTCGAGAGCATTTGTAAAAGACGACGCCGACGGCGGGCTGCCGCGACGTAATTATGGGTTGCCACCACCTGGTGACCCGGACTACGACGCAATTTCTGCACGCACGCTACTCGAAGCAGCGCGCGTAGGTGAAACTGAAATCGCAGAAGCGGCTACGGGCTACTACTGGGGTGAACCAAAGCTCAAGCCGTACGTTGAAAAGATCCTGGAGGAAGCCGAGCGAAGCGGGGACGACCGGCTGGAACAGCTGGCCCGCAGATTTATCCGGTGATGAGAGATTCCCGGGAATCAGTCGCCGGCGAGTGCCTGTTCCAGATCCGCGATAAGTACGTCGGCGCCTTCAAGCCCCACTGAGATCCGGATGAGCCCTTCGGGGAGCCCCTGCTCCACGAGCCGCGCACTGTTCTTTTCAGTAAAGGGCGAGATGACAATGCTCTCCACGCCGCCCCAGCTTACTCCGATGCGAAAGTGCTTAAGCCTGTTCACAACGCGACGCACATTGCCAACGGCTGGGTTGCTCAGTGCGAACGAAAACACTCCCGAATAACCAGTAAGCTGATTGCGGAGCCCATGCGGGTCGGGCATGAGGGAAGGGTGGAGTACCTGCTTTACAGCAGCATTGGCAGCAAGTGCATTTGCCACTGCAAGCCCGTCCGCTGCGTGCTGTCTGAGGCGCGTGGGCAAGGTGCGAAGGCCGCGGAGTATCAGCCACGCATCCTGTGGTGACATGATCCCGCCGAGGAGCATGAAGCCGCGATAAAAAATGCGCCTCATGAGCTCGCTGTTGGTAATGATTGCACCGGCCAGCAAGTCGGAATGTCCGTTGATGTACTTGGAGCAGGAGTGCATCACGATATCAATGCCGAGCGTGATCGGCTTCTGCAGGAGTGGAGTGGCCCAGCTGTTGTCGATGCAAGTGACAATACCGCGCGACTTTGCGAGTGCAGCAATAGCGCTCAGATCCAGCAGACCGAAGGTCATTGTCCCCGGGCTTTCCAGCCAGATCATGCGGGTGGCGGGTGTAATCGCGGCGGCTACTGCATTGGTATCGGAGGCGAGCACTATTGAGTGCGTGATACCAAAGTCTTCCATCTGCGTGGCCAGCTGAATGGTCGGCCCGTATATCTGATTTACAAACAGAATATGGTCGCCTGCCTTGAGAAGGCCGAGCAGAACGGAGCTGATGGCTGCCATACCGGAGCCAAAACATTTGCACTCTTCACCGCGCTCAAGCTGTGCCAGCTTGCGTTCCAGTTCCTCTACCGTGGGGTTCTGGCCGCGCGAGTAAACGTTGTTACGGTTCTCGGCGGCGAGGCCGGCCTGCAGTTCCTCAAGCGTCGGGAATGAGAACAACGACGTCATTATCACCGGTGCTGATGTCGGCGCGCCACCGTGCGGGCCGCAGCTGGTGAAGTCATTGATACAGAGATCTATGTCGGCTGGATCAAGTCTCATGGTCTATTCCTGCAAACGGGCTGCTGTTGTATATGTGTGCCGCAAAGCAGCGTATTCCACACGCCGCTTCCTGCATTCTGATGAACTACCTGAGAATACCGCTCGTGTCAGTTCCGGGCCACTCTCAGTACTTCATCCAGTGTTGTAATTCCGGCCCGTACCAGCCTCAGGCCATCGTCCTGGAGCGACCTCATCCCCTTGGCCAGCGCCATTTCGCGCAGCTCCCCGGAACCGCGCCGCTTCTGAAGCTCGCTTCGCAACTCGTTGTCCATAACCAGCAGTTCGTAAATGCCAATGCGCCCGCGGAAGCCCGTGTTCCGGCAGTTACTGCATCCTGCGCCCTTCCATGTTCGCTCCAGCCCCAGTGCGTCGATATCGAAATGCAGCCGCGCTGCACGTGATGGTTCGGTCTCAACCTTGCAATCCGGGCAAATGCGACGTACCAGCCGTTGCGCCAGCACAGCGTCTACAGTGGATGCCACCAGATACGCAGCCACATCCAGATCCAGCAGTCGCGTAAGAGCTGTAGGGGCATCGTTGGTGTGCAGCGTGCTGAGTACAAGGTGTCCAGTCAGTGCAGCCTGTGTTGCAATCTGGGCTGTTTCCGGATCACGGATCTCACCCACCAGTATGATGTCCGGGTCCTGCCGGAGCAGCGAACGCAGCGCCACCGCAAAAGTCACACCGACTTTCTCGTTGACCGGTACCTGTGGTACACCGTCCAACTGGTACTCGACGGGGTCTTCCACGGTAAGGATCTTTTCGCGGCCGGTGCGGATCATCTCTACTGCACCGTACAGCGTTGTGGACTTGCCGCTCCCCGTTGGGCCGGTGACCAGCACAATACCGTGCGGCCGCGACACCACCTCGGCGAACTGCTCCAGTGTATCCTGGGCCATACCTAGTTCGGTGAGTGCAATACGACCGCGCTCCTTGTCAAGCAGGCGAAGCACGACGCTTTCACCGCGCAACGTAGGCACAGTCGAAACACGTACGTCCACCTGTCGATTCTGAAGACGGAGCCGTATGCGACCATCCTGAGGTATGCGGCGCTCAGCGATATCCAGTTCGGCCATGATCTTGACGCGACTTATGATTGCCGGCATCAGGTGCGCAGGCGGAGATGGAGCATCCTGCAGGACACCATCCACCCTGTACCGGACGCGCAAGCCACTCGGATAGGCTTCCAGGTGCACGTCGGAAGCGCGCGCATCGAGTGCTTCGATAAGAAGCAGGTTTACAAGACGGACTACTGGCGCCTCGTTTGCCAGATGCAACAGGTCGTCCAGCGGAATATCTTCGCCGTCAGCTGTCTGTACATCACCGGCGAGGCCGGCGATCATCCCCTGCGCTGTTGTCGATTCTCTTGAATAAAGACGACGGATTGCGGACCTGAGCTCGTGCTCAGGAAAATGCCGCAGCTTTACACTTGCATTGAAGTGAAGCTTAAGGTCGTCGAGCGCGAGCTCGTCCACTTCCCTGAGCCATGTGCCGACTTCCATACCGTTGCCGTTTATGGCAAGAGGAAGCACGCCGTACTGTTCGAGCCACTCTGCTGTGAGAGTGTCCGACAGCCGGGTTACCTCATCCAGGTCGGCCGCTGCATCTGTGATGTCTGGTGTCACTGACGTCATCGGACTTATGGGCGGTTGGCAGGCGGAGGCACGTTGAGAGTATCCTTACGTGGCGGGATTCGCCCGTCAACCGGGACATCGCGCAGCAAATCACTGTTCTGCTTGATTGCATCGCGGAGGCGATCGATATCCTCGTCGCTTGTAACGATGTGCGGCGTCAGGAAGAGATAGAGCTCACTCGTAGTCTTGCTTTTCTGTGTGCCACGGAAGAGCCATCCGGCCAGTGGAATATCGCGCAGCAACGGGACTCCGCTCTTCGTGACCTGACTGCTGTTGTCTGCAAGCCCGCCGATAACTGTTGTCTGGCCATCGCGGACAAATACCTGTGTGGTGGCCTCACGTTTACTGATTACCGGAGCATCAAACTGCACTTCGTTGGTGGCGCTGTTGGCTGTCTGCTGAACCTGCAGATTGACGTAACCATCCGGGTTGATGGTAGGCGTGATCGTAAGCACGGTGCCGACATCGATGTACTGAATGGTCTGGACACGTGCGTTGGGGTCGATGCCGCCGGCCTGTGTTACCTGCACAAACGGGCGCGATGACCCGACGTTGAGCACTGCCTCGCGATTATTCTGCGCGATTACGACCGGCATGGAGAGGACTTTGAGATCGCCACGGGTTGCCAGAGCGTTGAGCGCGACATTGAAATCGATGGTTCCCTTGCCGCCTGTCAGTTGCAGCACGAAATCACGTGCACCGGCTGTAGATGGCAGGTACGCGCCCGCATCCGGATCGGTCTTGTCCTTCGGTGTGCGGGTTACATCGGCTGCTATTCCGACGTTCAGGTCGTCTGATCGTGTAACTTCAGCGATTGTTACTTCGATGAGCACCTGAAGGGGGCGCAGGTCCACGCCTGCCAGTATCTGCTGAATCAGTGCGTAGTCGTTGGGGCTCGCACGGATAAGGAGCGAGTTGCTGGATTCTTCCGGTACGATCCTGATGTCGCCGGCAGTTGGGCTGAGTGTCAGGTTGGCTGGTTGCCGTTGTTGCTGCTGTTGTGCTGCAACGGCTGCGGCACCACCACCGCGCCCGGGCGGAGTCGGTGGCGGTTGACCGACTACTTGCTGGGCTGCGCCACCACCGCGTCCGGTTGCGGCTGCACCGCCTCCGCCTGCGCCACCCGCACGTCCGACAATAAGCTCACGCATGGAGGTGACTGCTCCTTCAATGGTCTGGTTGGAAATCCCGTTTGCGGCCTGCGCGTTGTTGCCGCCCTGAAGCACAGCCTGCACTCCGCCTGGCAGTGTGAATGTTGTGGAAGTCGTGGGTGTCGTCGGTCTCACACCCTGAAACAACGCAGAGAGCACCGGTGCCAGCTGTACTGCACTCGCGTGACGCAAGCGATATGTGAATAGCTGTGGTGCATTGAGTGCCGCCTGTTGTGCTGCAATCTGCTGCGCAGTCATCGGGGGCGTTGCAGGTGTTCCATCTATCCGGATCACCGAAGCGTTCTCCCTGTACTGCAGAGAGTTGCTTTCGGCGATCCCTTTAAGGACCTCGATTATTCCGTCGCGATCCAACCCCTGACCAAGACGCAGGTCGATATTCCGGTTCGGTATGTTTGACGTTGTGACGTTGAGCCCACCAGCTTCCGCCAATGCGTTGATAACAACACGCAGCGGTTGCTGTTGGAAATCCAGCACCCAGCCGGCGGGAGTCTGTCGCACTTTGCTGGTATCGCGGATCTGAGCATCCGCAATATCACTGCATAAAACAGTGGCCGTGAATGCAGCTGTGAAACTGACTGCCAACAGGCGTGTGATTCTGGTCATGGTCTGACGTCTCATGGTGCAAATACCTGGAAGGGCGCT
>CAZDMG010000032.1:0-23601 GCA_964506655.1 uncultured Gemmatimonadaceae bacterium | reverse complement strand
TACAAGAACAAGTACCCCGGGCAGCAAGTGGTCAGCATCGTGATTCCTGAGGCCCCCACAACCACGTATGTTGCACCACCACCTTCACAATGCTCCACCTATGAGCGCGGAAAGGGGATTTGCTGGTAATGCCCCGCTCCACAGAATCTCCCAACAGCTTTGCCCGCAGCCGGTCTCTGCTGTTCATGGTGACCTGTGGGGTGCTGATCCTTGCCGGTATCGCATGCGATGCCGGCAAGAATCCCACGGGCGATCTCCTGGCAGAAGTCATACCCTATACCGAGGATTGGCGCCCGGATCGAAGTATCCAGGCAGCATTCCTGATGCAAAAATCCGATTGCGACGGAAATCTCAATATGCTGGGGTTGATGCGCCGTGACCGCGTGCAGGATCTGATCGACCTCCGCGTTATCTGGTACGTCGGAGCTGTCGAAGACAGCAGCTATATACGGAGCGAGCTGCCACCCTGGGCCAGCGAAGTACCACTCGTACCTGCAAGTGAACGCCTGAGCCGCGCAATGATCCAGCTCGGCCACCGTTCAAGTCCGATTCTCGTCGTACTTGATCAGATGAGTCGCGTCCGGCTCGTAACACAAAGCCCGCGATCACCACGTGAGTTCGCTGGACTCCGAATGGTTATCGAAGGGATGACATGGATCGAAGAGCTGTAACACACACCGCACAACCCACACCAAACACAAGGAGCTACAGCATGCAATTCCGTCATCCGATAACTCTGGCACTGATTACTCACTTGTTGTTCCTTATCGCACCAGTCAACAGCCCGGCACAAAGAGCGCCATCGAAGCTGGAGCCAGAGCGGATTATAAAGAACGTCGAATGGGAAATCGTCTGGGCACGAGGTTTCAGCGTGCATCCGGATCTCTTTATCCAGCCCAGATCGATTGTTCTATCCGGAGATCATGTGGTCGTCCTGGACGAAGGCACCAGAGAGATAACCATGATCGACCGGCGCAGCTCAAGTCTTATCGCCGGCATTGAAGCGACCAGAGGTTCAGGGCCGGGGGAAGTGCGCTCACCTTCCATGCTGTCACCATTCCCCGGCGGAGTGGCCGTGTATGATCCCGGAAACGCACGTGTTTCCGCATTCAACATGAGCGGGAAGCTACTCTGGGATGCACAGGTAGCCGGCACAATCGAAGGACTCTGTATCCAGGGAGACGCCACATTCTCGGTGGTAGGTTCCAACAAGAGCAAGTTCCAGGTCATGGATACTTCCGGAGCAGTTATCAGCTCAGAAACTCTGCCGTGGATCAAGGCCACTGAGCCCGGGGTTGCCCAGAGCGTAAAAGTTGCGGGGCCACTGCCCGGTGGTGAATGCGTGGTCACACGCAGTTTCGGCTCTCAGTTTGGCGTTGCAAAACCAATCGGCAGAGCTCCGGTGAATAATGCGCGAGCTGCAAACACCCAAAAGAACAATGCACCGACTTCAGTAGCCATCACGATGCACAACTATATCGAGACGGTCGCTGAGCCCGTGGTTAAAAAGACCGCCAGAGAGCTGAGTGGCGACTCCAAAGAGAAGACCACTCAGGTGGTGAGCACAACGTCCACCGCACCTTCTGCCGGTGGAGTTGCAACCGTTGGCGACACAGCCATAGTGCGCTTCATCGGGAATACCGGGTACGCAACCTTTCTACTCGACTATTACCACATGCCCGATGGAAAATACCTCTTCTCCACACTGCTACCACCCGGGGTTATAGCGCTTACAGCATCGGGGGAAGGAATCTACTACGCAACCATGATCACCGAGACTATGGCAGGAGTGCTGGCAATGAAGCCGCGCCCATCCAAAAACCGGGAATTGAAACCGCACCCGCTGGTAAGCCCGGGCAAATAGAGTTGAGAATGTGCAATACCAGCAAAGCAATACCAACAATGCAGTACGAGCGAAGCTGTATCGCAGGACGAACTATCCAGTTCGGTGGTACCCGTAACACCAGCAGTACGAGCGAAGCGGTAACAGCAACACCAGTAGTCCCGGATTAGCCCAAGCCGAAGAAGACGGGAGAACCAACCTTGCGTGATCTGCATTTACGCGGCACGCGACCAATCAAGGGCGATGTACTGGCCGCTGCAAACGCAGCGGTCAGTGCTCCTCCCATCCTCCACCCTTAGCGTTTACTCAGGGTTCACCCAGGGTTCACTTAAGGTTCGCTCACCCCTGCATGAGAAACTCACGGGCTGCTTCAATGACCCGTGTCTCAACCTCAGCAAGCCCACCCTCAATGAGTGCGCCCGATGCCTTGGCGTGCCCGCCTCCATCAAATAAGCCTGCGAACTTCTGCACATTCACCGCACCCGTGCTCCGGAAGCTGACTTTGACTTTACCGTGCCCCAGGTCGCGGAAGAATATCGCCATCCGCGTACCTGCAATCGAACGCGGATGCTCAACTATACCGTCCAGCTCGTCGCCCGTTACGCTGTATTTCTCCATTGCACCGGCTTCAACCGAAATCCACGAAAGACCGATTCCGGAATCCACCTTAAGCGTGCTGAGCGCGTCGCGTAACAGCATAAGCCGGCCCACCGAGACCTGAGCATAGATCCGCCGATACATCTCTTCGGGGTCCACCCCTGAAGCCAGCAGAACCCCCGCTATGGCATGACAGCGTGGCGATGTATTGCTGAACCTGAAACTACCGGTATCCGTCAGCAGCGCAGCATAAAGCGACTGCGCAATATCAGGAGTGATCTCAAGCCCAAGGGCAGTCGCGATATCAAACACCAACTCGCCTGTTGCACAGGCAGTAACATCGGCCACAGTAACCGCACCAATCGGCTCCGCACCCGCAATGTGGTGATCCACCACCAGCATCGGTACATCCAGCGCGCGCACCGCAGACGCCAATGTACCCAGCCTCCGCACATCATTGATGTCCATCACGATGAGGGCATCGATTCCGCGGAGTGCATCCGCGCCCGCTTCAGTACGGTCTTCAACATCGTCGCCAAGGAGAAAACGAAACATCTCCGGCCACGGTGTCGGGTTGACGATATGTGCAGCAATGCCACGCTGCGCAAGTAAACGCGCAAGCGCCGTCTCTGACCCGCAACCGTCACCGTCAGCGTTCATATGCGTTGACAGCGCAACTGTCATTCCCGGACGCAACAGCTCCCCGAATTCGCGAATCGCCGCTACCCGGTGCCCTGGTACCTCAAGGAGATCCCGCTCATGAGTGAACGTTGTCACAGACTGTAATTGGGCGCTTCGCGCGTAATCGTTACATCGTGCGGATGCGATTCCCTGAGGCCGGCACTCGTAATTCGTACGAACTCCGCCTGGGTACGCAGCTCGGTGATGTCAGCACATCCGACATAACCCATTCCGCTGCGAAGGCCGCCAACCATCTGAAAGAGCACATCACCAACGGGGCCTTTGTACGGGACTCGTCCTTCAATCCCTTCCGGTACCAGCTTGCGCGGAGAAAGGCCGCTGTCCTGGAAGTACCGATCAGCACTGCCATCCTGCATGGCAGACAGTGACCCCATACCACGGATCATCTTGAAACGGCGCCCTTCAAGCAGGAACGACTCACCCGGGCTCTCCTTGGTGCCCGCCAGCATCGAACCCATCATCACACTCGAGGCACCTGCCGCCAGCGCTTTCACAACATCACCGGAATACTTGACGCCACCATCTGCAATAACCGGAATATCACCAGCACCTTCCACTGCTTCCATGACAGCACTCAGCTGCGGGACACCGACACCGGTCACCACACGTGTCGTACAAATGGAACCGGGCCCGACGCCAACCTTGACTGCGTCAACGCCGCGCTCCACCAAAGCACGCGCACCTTCTCTGGTAGCCACATTGCCGGCCACCAACTGAACATCCGGAAAGGTCTCGCGGACGCGCGATGTCGCCTCCAGCACACCGATACTGTGTCCGTGCGCCGTATCAATTACAAGCACGTCCACACCGGCCTGGATAAGTGCACGCGCACGGTCCAGATAATCACCGCCTGCACCAATTGCAGCAGCCACACGCAAACGTCCGTGTTGGTCCTTGTTGGAATCGGGGTGTTCGCGCCGCTTATGGATGTCTTTCACCGTAATCAGACCGCGCAGGAAGCCTTCCTTATCCACCACAGGCAGCTTCTCAATCCTGTGCCGACCAAGAATACGCTCGGCTTCCTCAAGTGTCGTTCCAACCGGTGCTGTAACAAGACCCTCACTTGTCATCACATCGCGGATAGGCAAATCCAGGTTGCGCTCAAACTGGAGATCCCTGTTGGTCAGAATTCCAACCAGCTTTCCTGAGGCGTCCACAATCGGCACGCCCGAAATACGAAAGCGCATCATAAGTGTGACGGCCTCGCCGAGTGATGCACCGGGTGTAAGCGTGATCGGGTTGAGGATCATGCCACTTTCGCTGCGTTTGACGCGGTCCACCTCTGCGGCCTGACGGTCGATCGACATATTCTTGTGAAGCACGCCGATTCCACCGAAGCGCGCGACGGCAATTGCCATTTCGCTTTCGGTTACCGTGTCCATGGCTGCGGAAACGAGAGGGACGTTCAGGGAGATCCCGCGCGTAAAGCGCGACCGGACATCCACGTCCTTGGGGTGTGTAAGCGAAAGGCGCGGCGCGAGCAGAACATCGTCGAAGGTAAGTGAAACGCTGCTCCGGACCCTTGCTTCGCCGGCATTGCTGGCGATCGGGGTCTCACCGCTACGCGAAAGCCCGCTTCCGGTGCTGCCGGTTGCGGGCCTGTTGGGTTCAGTTATCGATGGTGCCATCTCTAAATGTATCTGGGTTGTTACCTGCGCGCCATATTCCTTAATCTGCGCCTGACGCTCATCGGAAGGAAGAAGCCGGCGCTGGCCACAATCCCCGCCAGGTTCAGATTGTCGAGGTCGTCTGGGTCGCCGTCCCAGTGATCGAGGAGGACATCTTCGTTGGAGCGCTCCACCATGCGCTGCAGCGCGAGCATCACAAGAAAAACGTCGTCCACCTGTCCGAAGAAGGGGATGATATCCGGGATGAAATCCAGAGGAGCGATGACGTATGCCAGGGCTCCGAACACCAGCAGCCGGTCCACCCGGGATACCCGGTAGTCGCGCATCAGCCCGAACAAGAGGCGCAGATAGGCCGGTAGCTGCCGGATTGCCCGGCGGACGGTAAGCCGATCGGCTTTAGAGGCACGCTGTCGGCGCTGAACTGACCGGCGTTTCAACCCGTCGGGTTTCCTGAATTGGAGTGTGGACCGGCGTCAGAGGGCGGCGTTGGTGGTGGCTGTGGCGGTGGGGGTGGGGGTGGGGGCGGCGACGCTGCCCCAGCCCCGGGTTGGCCACCGGACGGCTGCCCCGAGGGCGTACTGACAGCGTCAACGGCACTCCGGGCGCGCGCTGCCACCTCGTTGGCTACCCCAACCGTGGTCTGCGCCACGCCACCCAGAACCCCCATGGCCTTGCCCAGGAGCCCCATCGTTTCAGCGACGGTGCTGGCGGCTACACCACCTGCGCGCATCTGATCTTCCACCCCTTCGGCAAACCTTTGAAAGAGGTTCCCCGGTGCGGCTGGTTTCTCCGCATAACGCGATTCCATAAACTCGATGTAGTCGAGCACCTGATAGAGCCGTTCATCGGACAGGGTGTCGAGTTTACGACTGATGCGGTCCCGCAAATATGGATTCATCCTTGCTCCAGGCTCTTACGTTCTCGTTGAGTAATGGTGCCTTCAGCCACGCCAACGCTTACGTTCGCCGCGCGCGTCAATGTGGGTGTAGGGAGTACTGAAACGTGTGCTCGAATATACGCCCAGACCGCCGATCAGTTCTGGATAGGAGCGTTCGATCCACTCCACCGCCTGCTCAACGCGATAAGCGTCGTAGATGGTGAATTTACCGTCTCCGTCTGCATCAATGGCGATGTCTGCGGCGTCACCGTAGAGGTGGCGGCTGTCGCGGGCTGCACCTTCAACACCGGAGTTGTGAAGTGGCGTACGGAAGCCGCTGTGCACCTGAACGTTGAAAGTCATGGCATCTTCTCCGCGGCGACGTGCGAGTTCGTTCAGTACGAGCTCGATCTTGTCGAGTACGCGCGGATCGACTGCGACATACCGCGGCCACACACGCTGCGAGTCGTGCGTGATAAAGTCGCGCACTGTAAGGTGACGGGTCAGTACCAGATCCGCTTCACTTTCAAGCACCTCGATGAAACCTTCCGGGTGCGACTCTTCCCTGTCCCGCGATCCCCATTCAGAGGGATAGCGACCAATGCTGTAGCCATTGAGCATTGCGCCCAGCTTCATTTCGAATGGTATCATTACCGCAAGGCGGGGTTCACTTACCCGCTGAGTAATCCCAGCCTTGGTGAGCTGAAGTTCGTAGAACCCTGAGTTGAGCGGTGACAACAGTGTATCACTGGTAAGCTCCCGTTCGACGTCTCCAGGGCTGCCTGTTCCGACACGCACCCAGCGATAACGGAAACCGCTCCGGTCGCCGTTGATTTCGAGGGGGACGACGACTCTCGCGCCGGAGCGCACAAAGTTCATCCTGACCTCGCCACTGTACCCAACTGCCGGTTCAGCAGCTTTTACCAACGCTACAGCGCCGGCTTCATTCGTACCGGAATCCGCCATGAGCGCATCGGGCGGCTCGTAGAGCTTGAGGGCAATAATGGCGGCAACGCCGGCCAGAATGAGCCATGTGGGACGTCGCATCAAAACAGCTCCAACGCCTCCGATCGCGCGCGACCGGAGCCAGCGGGACCCGTAGGACCCATCAAGGCTGCGTTTCCTGGATTCTGCACTGGATTCTGCACTGGATTCTGCAATTGTTGTCTGATGTCTGTAACCATGTAAGTTAGCAAAAACGCCGGGCGCGATCCATAGCACTCTACGTGTCACAAAGTCCCTTTGTGTCACCGTGACACCAACCTGGACACTGAATGGACGAGTACCGTCTTCCCGGCGCCACCGCGTAAACGTACCGGGCAGGTAGCGGGCAGGTAGCGGGCAAGTACCGCGAACGCTGCCGCGCTCCGCACTCCCGACAGCCCAAGGCATGCCCAAGGCACGGCAAGGGCACGCTCAGGCACGCTCAGGCACGCTCAGGGCACGCCTCATGACATGCTCAGGAGGGATATTGTACAGCCCGCAGGGGCCTTCGTTCCGGATGCGGAACGTTTCACCGGCGGTACACTCTGACACACCCCACGCACGGAACGTTGGCCGCTTAAAGTCGGTAATGAGCAACGGAGAGTGTGACGCCACAGGCTTCTCTCCGCTAGATTCTGCCGTAGGCAGCTTCGATCCGCGAATGCTGCTCCCATGGCCTGTTGATACAAACTTCAATCCGTCTGTAATGGCTGCCACAGTCAAACGTCCGGTCGCGCTCATCATACTTGACGGGTGGGGCTACCGGGAAGAGCGCGATGGGAACGCCGTTGCACTCGCCAACACTCCCAATTTCGATCGGATCTGGAAGCATCCCTCCCGGACGCTCCTTAACGCCTCCGGGCGGTACGTAGGTCTCCCCGACGGGCAGATGGGGAACAGCGAAGTCGGCCACATGAACCTGGGTGCTGGTCGTGTTGTCATGCAGGACCTCGTCCGCATCGGCAACTCCATCTCAGATGGCACCTTCTTTTCCAATCCGGTGCTGCTCCATGCAGTACGAACCGCCGGCAGCAGGGACAGCGTCCTGCATCTGGCCGGCCTCATTGGCGATGGTGGAGTGCACGCTCACAGTGACCACCTTGTGGCACTGGTTGAGCTGGCTCGGAGAGAGGGTGTGCGTAAGGTCGCAATCCACGCCCTGATGGATGGCAGAGATACGCCGCCAACATCAGGGCTGGAGTTTCTGCACGCACTTCTCAACCGCACTGCCGGGAACGCCACTCTCGCATCGGTGTGCGGACGCTATTACGGGATGGACCGCGACAACAGATGGGAACGCACCAAACGCTGGTACGACGCGGCTGTGCGTGGCGAGGCGCCTCTCGTTGATGACGCCGCAGCCGCGCTTAAGGCATCGTACGACAACGGCACGACTGATGAATTTGTGCTGCCTTTCGTAATGAAAGGCGCCGATGGAAACGCCGTTCATCCGATGCACGACGGCGATGTTCTTATCAGCTTCAACTTCCGTTCTGACAGAATGCGCCAGGCTCTCAGAGCACTGTCGCTGCCGGACTTCTCCGGCTTTGACACAGGCCCCCGCCCTGCCGTCAGTATCTGCACGATGACACAGTACGACGAAACCTTTCCGTTCCCTGTGGCGTTCGAACCTCAGTCGATGAAGAATCTTGTCGGACAGGTGATAGCAGATGCGGGGCTTACACAGCTAAGGACTGCAGAGACGGAGAAGTATCCGCACGTCACCTTTTTCTTCAACGGAGGAGAAGAGATTGCCTTTCACGGTGAAGACCGGAAACTTGTGGCCAGCCCCAAGGTGGCTACCTACGATCTCCAGCCGGAAATGAGTGCAGCAGGTGTGGGCGAAGTGCTGTGCACCGCACTGTCAAAGCGCACACACGACTTCATTCTCTGCAATTTTGCGAACCCGGATATGGTTGGACACACTGGCTCACTTCCAGCCGCCATACGTGCAATCGAAACAGCAGATGCATGTCTTGGCCGCGCGCTTGCGGCTGCTGAGGAGGGCGGCGCGTGTCTTCTCGTTACAGCGGATCATGGTAACGCCGAGCTTATGATTGACCCGGCAACAGGCGGTCCACACACGGCTCACACAACCAATCCCGTCCCGTTTGTCCTTCTGGATCCGGATGCCACTGTTCCGCTCCGGAGTGGCGGCGCGCTTTGCGACGTGGGGCCGACCGCGCTCCGTATGCTTGGCCTGGCGCTTCCGCCTGACATGAACGGCCGCGACCTGCGCGATATCGATTGATCATCACCACATGAACCGACTTACTTCAACAGCAATGCAGACTGTTCGCACTGGCGCAACGGCCGCTCTTCTTTTTGCAACAGCCTTTACACTTTTGGCGCCTGTTGCATCGGCTCAGGTCGGCCACATGCCGGACAGGAGTCCATACAAGGACCAGAAACCGGGGCAGACGTTTTCAGTAATGGCAGGGCGGATATCACCAAGAGAAGACCCGGCGGGCGTGCATCCACGAAGTGGTGTTGCAGTCGGTGTCCGCTATGATGTGGGGATTGGAGGCCCGTCTTCGCTCTTTGTCCGCTACTTCACACTGCCCGGCAACAGACAGCTGATCCTCCCCGGTGAAACCGGCGACGACCGTTATGGGCGCGAAACCGATGCAACGATCCACGTGGCGGATATGGGGCTTGATATTGCACTCACTGGAAACAAATCCTGGCATTCGCTGATACCATCTGTGACTGCCGGGATCGGTATGGCCAACGACTTCGCTTCCGTGGACTCCGGTGGGTATAAGTTCGGGAGCAAATTCAGTGTTGCTTATGGCGCAGCTCTCAGGATCATGCCCGGCGGGCGCCTGAGCTATCGCCTTGAGGCCACGAACTATTACTGGCGTTATGAGTATCCGGACGCCTATTTCGTGACATCCGAGGACCAGGGCGCGATCATAGCAAATGCGAGGAACAGAGGGGCCTGGAGATTCAACTGGAATCTCGCAGCCGGTGTAAGCTGGCGGATCTTCAAATAGCACAGTCATGCCACGGACAACTCTTACAAGACGCGTTGTATTTTCCGCAGCACACCGGTACAGAAAGCCCGACTGGAGCGATGCTGAGAATGCCGAAGTCTTCGGTTCGTGCGCCAACATACACTTTCACGGGCACACCTACAGCTGCGATGTCACTGTAACGGGGCCTGTGGATGAGGAAACCGGTTTCGTAATCGATCTGGGTTTCCTGGACAGCGTGCTGCAGAGGGAGATCAGGGACCGCTTTGATCACCGGAACATAAACCTCGAGGTCCCTGAGTTTGCAGACGGGAAGCTGATCCCCACGGGTGAGAATCTGGCGCGCTTCATAGCACATAGAATGCAGAGTGCACTGGCTCATACACCCGCACGCGTCATCCGCGTCAGCGTTGCAGAAGATCCGACCCTGAGCAGCGCATACGAGATAGATCAGTGAGCAAGCGCCTCGGGATCGCAGCCGGCATCATGACGCGGGCAGCGATCGGGGTTTTATTGCTGGTTACGGCCGCGTGCAGTCATGCGCGCAATCCCGCTGGCGCATCACCTGATGTACCACCGGGCGCACCGGAGATCCCGTCTCCGGTTTACCGGACCCCAACCATCACCCTCCCGCCACCTGTGGTAGAGCGGCCTGTCGCATCACGCACCGAACCCGACAGCACTGCACACCCAACGCTCCCCCGGCGCCTGTCTGAGCTGAGTGATTCCCTCCTCCAGGACCCACGCCATGCGGGGGCGACACATGCAATGCTCATTCTGGATGCTGCAACAGGTGAAACGATCCTTGAACGCAACCCGGGGAAACTTCTCATCCCCGCCTCGAACGCAAAGCTGATCACCCCAGTCGCCGCACTTCAGACACTGTGCGCAGAGTTTACCTGGGAAACGCCGGTGCTCATCGATGGTACGATAGCCGGCGATGTGCTGCATGGAGATCTGCTCATCGCCGGCAGCGGTGACCCCACATGGTCAGACTCCATGCAGGTTGCAAATGGCGGAGCATCCGGAGTTTTTGCCCCGGTTGTACGCGCACTCGAAGCGCGCGGTATCAAGCGTATAGACGGTACTGTCCGCACTATTGGCGATGCATTTCCCGGCAATACACTCGGCAAAGGGTGGGAAGAAGATGACCTCGATGCAGCCTATGGCGCCGCAGTCGATGAATTGCTGTATAACAATGGATACTTTACGCTGAGAGTAACCGGTGGACGCACATCCGGTGCTCCACTCTCGGCAACAACATCGCCCGTACGCGACTACCCACCGCTGGAAATCCAGGGAACTACTGGCACGGCAGCGCTTAACGGGCCTCTGCGTGCCCGCTACGACAGCACTGCTGCAACCATCGTTGTAACAGGAGCAATACCGCCGGGACGGAGCATGCTATTCAATCTCGCATACCGGCACCCCAACGACGCTGCACGCGCTGCACTTTCGCAGTATCTCAGGGACAATGGCATAAGTTTTGTTTCCGACAGACGTACTGCCGCACCCACAGGAACCTCAAAGCAGACACAGACCGATACGCTCATCGTACTCCGGTCAGTACCGCTTGGTGAAGCACTCAGACATATGCTGCAGCCGTCTCAGAACCAGATTGCAGAAGCCATCTTCCGTACGATCGGTCTCAGGGTTACGGGGAACGGTTCCAGAGACAGCGCTGCAGTTGCCGTCAGCCGCACAATTTCAGCGCTTGGCATAGACAGCACGCAGTTTGTGATTGCTGACGGGAGTGGACTTTCGCGGCACAACCTTGCGACACCGCGAGCGCTGACACGCCTGCTCGCGACGGCGGCAACACAACCATATGCCAAAGAGTTAGTGAGTGCGCTCCCTGTAGCCGGAGCGAATGGCACACTGCGCAGCAGGATGACATCGACACCATTACGGGGCAATGTAGCTGCCAAGAGTGGCTCAATGAGCCGCGTACGTGCGCTGTCGGGGTATGTAACCGGTGCCGATGGGCGCAAGTTTGTTTTCTCCTTCATTTCCAACAGTTATCTGCTTCCACCTGTTGCGGTAGACAGTATTCATGAGCAGATACTCGCAGCTTTGTCCTCCGGCGGGTGACTGTGGATGTGTATTGCCGTTATGTACTTCCTTGATGAACCTCATGAATGAAAACACTCCTGTCGCGCTCTCCTATCACGAAGCGCTCCGGACAATACTTGGGAACGCCGGTTCCCTGTCTGTGGAACGGATTGCAGTGTCAGAGGCCATTGACAGAGCGCTTGCTGAAGATGCCCGCAGCACGGTTGATGTACCGCCATGGGACAATGCAAGCATGGACGGCTACGCGATTCGGTCGCAGGATGCTGCGGCGGCTTCGGAAACGCAACCAGTATCTCTGCGTGTAACCGGCACTATTGCAGCCGGGGGTGACGCCAGCCGGCACACGGTGGCAAGTGGTACAGCGGTGCGTATTATGACAGGCGCGCCGGTGCCAGCGGGAGCCGATTGCGTAATTTGTGTTGAGGATACGGACTTGGGAGGGCATCACCCCGTTCCCGATGCCGCTGCACCCGTTGTTGACGCACCGGGTGGCCTGGACGCCGGCGCCGTTCGTATCCTTTCGGCGCGCGATGCTTCCGCTGGCGTCAACATACGAAGACGTGCTGAGGACACGGCAGAAGGTGCGCTGCTTTTCAGAGCTGGCACGACACTGACGGCTGCACATCTCGGCTCACTGGCGAGTGCAGCTGTGAACTACGTGGTGGTGCGAAAGCGGCCCCGCGTGGCGCTTATCGTGAGTGGTGGCGAATTGGCTACACTGGACGACCTGCGTGGTGTACGCGAAAAGCGGCGCATAGTATCCGCGTCGAGCTACTCGCTGCCGCCGATGCTTACCGCGGCTGGTGCAACAGTGACTGTTTATCCACCGGTGCCGGATGATCACGGCAAACTGGTCGCCGCAATCAGCAGGGCAATCAACGATGGGTGCGATCTTCTTATTACCACCGGCGCTGTCTCTGCGGGTCTGCATGACATTATGCGTGATGCGATTTCCGCAGCTGGCGGACGCATAACAGTACATCGCTGCCGCATCCGGCCTGGTGGCCCAATGACAGCTGGTGCCATCGGCAATACGCAGTGGCTGGGTCTCCCGGGGAATCCGGTATCGTCAGTGGTTACCACTTTCCTCTTTGCTGTGCCACTCATCCGACAGCTTGGCGGACACGAACGGATACACCACATCACAGTGCGCGCAGAGTTGCTTGATGGAGCTGAAACCCCGGCGCGGTTAAGACACTTTCTCCGTGTGAAACTCGTGTATTCGGAAGACGGAGTCGTGAGAGCAAGACTTGCGGGGAGCCAGGGCTCGAATCTCATGCGTGTTCTGGCTGAGGCTGATGCACTCCTTACAGTGCCGTCTCATATAAACGCTGTCCGCGCAGGCGATGTTTATCAGGTGATGCTCATGCACGGCCATGGTTTCACGGACGTGGCACGATGAACAACGAGCTGAGCAACGATTCGAGCAACGATTTGAGCACGCTGCATGGGAATGAACTGGATAAAGCTCTGGCGCGCCACTTCACAGTCGCATCGGAAACAGTTGCTGTCGGCGAAACCAGCTACGTACTTCACAAACCTGAGAACGCCGACCACCTGATATCCGAACAGGATTACGTCATGGATGAGCGACTTCCATACTGGGCAGATCTGTGGCCAAGTTCGCTGACGCTCGCATCGACATTGCTCACGCAGAACGGCAACGGTCGCAGGTTGCTGGAAATGGGGTGCGGGCTCGGATTGGCAACCATAGCTGCCATGGACGCGGGATTCAGCGTGCTTGCTACGGACTATTACGAAGATGCGATACACATGACCCGGGCAAATGCGTGGCGCAACCTCGGCCGCGAGCCCGATGTGCGACTCGTGAACTGGCGTTACTGGCCGGAAGACCTCGGCCTTTTTGATGTGATCATCGCGGCCGATGTGCTGTACGAGACTGAGTACGCATTGCTTGTGGCGGAGTGCATTGCGACTGCACTCGCCCCTGACGGTACTGCAATAATCGTGGACCCGGGGCGTACTGCGCTCCCCACCTTCAAGACGCATCTCATGGAGGTGGGGCTTTACATAGCCTCAACTACGGTCAGGGAGCATCAGGCCACCCCGACCGTCACTCAGCAGATTCAGGTCATGAGTATACGCAAACGATCAACTGTGCAGGATCAGGAAGCAGCAGTCGGCTGACGAAGTCTGGAAGCGACTATCTCAGCCACATCGAGGACCTCGGCATTGCCGCCAACACTCGCAACACCGTCTGATATCATTGTCATGCAGAACGGGCACGACAGAGCTATCTGATCGGCACCGGTAGCCAGGAGTTCTTCACTCCTTTCCACGTTTATGCGCTTGCCCTTGTCCTCTTCCATAAACATGCGGCCACCGCCTGCGCCACAGCAGAAGCTCTTATCGCGGTTACGCGGTGCTTCAACCATCTGCATGATCGGCAGTGTTCGTGAAAGCACGTTACGCGGCGCGTCGTAAACGTTGTTGTAACGCCCGAGGTAGCACGGATCGTGATAGGCGATCTTGAGTTGCTTTCCTTCCTCTGTATCCAGCGGCACCTTCCCTTCTGCCATCAGCCGCTCGATGTAAGTGGTGTGATGGATGGCTTCAAAGTGTCCGCCCAGATCCGGGAATTCGTTCAGGATCTGATGGAAGCAGTGCGGACAGAATGTGACGATGGTTTTGATCTCGTGGGAATTGAGTGTTTCAATCGCCTGTTTCGCGAGCACCTGATACAGATACTCGTTCCCCATACGGCGGGCCGGGTCACCATGACACCGTTCTTCCTGTCCGAGGATTGCGAAGTTGACGTTTGCAGCCTGCAGAATACGTGCGAATGCGACCGTAATCTTCTTGGCGCGGTCGTCGAAAGATCCCATGCACCCGACCCAGAACAGGATATCCGGGCGCTCACCTGCTGCTTCCATCTCAGCCACGGTGCGGATGTTCATACCTTCTGCCCATGAAGCGCGTTCTTCGGGAGCGAAGGCCCATGGGCTGCCGTAGCGCTCCATGGATGTCATCGCCGGCTGCAGTTCGTCCGGGAACCGTGATTCCATCAGGACGAGATCACGTCTCAGCTCGTCGATGATCTCAAGCTGATCGATGGATACCGGACACTCAACAACGCAGGCGCGACAGCTTGTGCACGCCCAGAGTTCCTCTTCTGTGATCCATTCGTCGAGCAGTGTCTTTGCCAGTACCCCACTCTGCTCCTCTGTCGGCTCGTTGTCACCGATGGCGTCGAGCACAGTGGCTTTTTCGGTGAGTCGGCCACGGGTCTTCACGACAATCATACGCGGCGACAGCAGCTTCCCGGTGAGATTCGCCGGACACGCTGCGGTGCAACGCCCACACTCCGTGCAGGAATAGGAATCCAGGAGATTCTTCCACGACAGGTGCTCCACATCCGCGGCACCGAACTGTTCCGCATCCTCAGCTTCCAGATCCATCGGCACCATGGCACCAATACGCCCCGGACCGCTGGTGTTGGATGTCCAGACGTTGATAAGCGACGTGAGGACGTGCAGGTGCTTGGAATACGGGAGGTAGTTCAGGAAGAAGAGAATCAATACAGCATGAATCCACCAGTTCACCTGAGCAATGACGTGCGCGGTTTCCGGTGAAACGCCCGAAACGAGTGGCAGGAAGAGAGACGAGATCCATCTTCCGGTTGTTGGTGCACCTGCCTGCATCTCCGTTGTGAACACAATGAGCAGCGTCACCATCAGTACGCCGATCATGCTCAGAATGAAGACTGCGTCGCCACCATGCACGGGGTCGTTATGGAAGCGACGCGGGCGTGTAATGAGGCGCCGGTAAAGCAGCCATACTACTGCACCAAGAACAAATACAGCGAAGAATTCCTGCGATACGACGTACGGCAGATACAGGAATTTCGGGAGAATCCAGGCCCAGGTGAAACCGGTAACAAGCCCCTGGATCATTATCTCGACTGTACCTGCGCCGAGTACCACGAAACCCCAGAAGACGAGGGCATGCATCATACCGCCGATCGGATCGCGCAGGATCTTGGCCTGCAGGATACCAATCATTAGCAGGTTACGTGTACGTGTAACCGGCTCGTTTGTGCGGTTGTCAGGGCGCTTTGCAATCCTTGCCCAACGCACCAGTCGCTTTGCACTGCGTGCAAAGAAGGCCAGAGCGCCGAGCAGAATCAGCGCGAAGATGATCTTTCCGATTGTCATACTGACTTACCCCGGCCCCCGGGATCCCGGGGGAGTGCTACCGCGCGAAGGATTCGCTGGCTTGGTGAGGGACGCGCCCGCTCCTATCCCTGGGAGCGGGCCTTCCTGACAGCTTCGATAAGTGGCGGGACTACTTCGAATACATCACCGACAATGCCATAGTCGGCGATTTTGAAGATCGGTGCATCCTTATCCTTGTTGACTGCAACGATCGTGCGTGAGGTGCGCATACCAGCGATATGCTGAATCGCACCGGAGATGCCAAGTGCTACATACAGATCCGGGCTTACGTTACGCCCTGTCTGTCCGATCTGATCGGAGTGCGGACGCCAGCCTTCGTCTGTTACAGCACGCGTTGCGCCGACAGCGGCGTTTCCGAATGCAGCCGCAAGATCTTCACACAACGAGAAGTTCTCCGGCGCCTTGAGCCCTCTTCCACCTGCAACGATTACAGGCGCATCACTGAGATCCAGTGTTCCGGATTCGCCCTGAATCAACTGAACGACTTTGACTCTGGATACCGAAGGATCGGCAGAAGATGCTATGGTCTCAGTCACCAGTGGCTTTGCATTTGCCACAGGCTGGAATGCAGACGGACGGACAGAGATAAGCGACGGTGAGCCGGTCAGTACAAGAGTGGCTATCACCTTACCTGTATTGATCGGATGCTGTGCAACAATGCTGTCTCCCTCGACTGAGAACGCAGTCACATCGGACAGTATCCCTGCATCGAGTTTTGCTGCAACGCGCGCTGACAGATCACACCCCTGTCCGGTAGCGCTGAATACCGCGTAGCGGTAACCGCCGGCAGTAATGCGATCAGCCACTGTAGCGGTAAGGGCATCACTGTTGTAATGGGAGAAGCCATCGTTCTCCATAAGCAGAACGGAGTCTGCACCGTGCTGTGCGAGTGTTTCGGCTTTCCCTGCAATTCCGGGGGCGCCAGCCAGCAGCGCATGTACCTGACCTCCGGATGCATCAGCGAGCTGACGTGCCGCAGCGAGTGCTTCAAGGGCAACTTTGCGCACTTCTCCAGCGCGCACTTCTGCAACTACAAGTACATTGGCCATCAGAGAACCTTAGCCTCCGTCTGAAGTAAGCGAACCAGTTCGGGCACGGCGGCAGCTCCTTCGCCAACTATGCGTCCGGCTGCACGTTCAGGCGGCAGGGCCATCTGCTTTACAGACACGCGCGACGCATCGGCACTTACAGGCTTGATTTCGAGGGGCTTTTTCCTGGCTGCCATAATGCCCTTGAGGGACGGAAGCCGTTCGTTGTTGAGCCCCTGATCGATTGTGAGCACTGCGGGAAGTGCAAACTCCACAACTTCAACCGCACCTTCCAGGTTCCGGTGAGCTGTGCCGCCGGCTGCTGTCATGTCCAGCTTCGTAACGTTGGTGACACAGGG
The DNA here is from genome assembly GCA_964506655.1 of uncultured Gemmatimonadaceae bacterium. Classification (GTDB taxonomy): domain Bacteria; phylum Gemmatimonadota; class Gemmatimonadetes; order Gemmatimonadales; family Gemmatimonadaceae; genus Gemmatimonas. The sequence continues at coordinate 6,339 of CAZDMG010000032.1, read as the reverse complement.
AAGGCCCAGCAATTGCGATACCATTGGCCCCATTGTCTGGTTGGCCGAGTCGATGGCAACGCGTCCAAGGAGAATCAAATCATATCCTCCGGAACGGAGCTCCTCAGTGAGCAGCTTCGCCACGGCCAATCCTTCGGCCGGAGCTGAGTCTGAACTCAGCAGCACTGCCTTATCCGCACCCATCGCCAGCGCCTTGCGCAACTGTTCCTGCGCGGCATCCGGTCCAAGGGTAATAACAGTGACTTCCGGGGTATTCCCGTTCTTTTCCTTCAACTGCAGTGCGGCTTCCACCGCCCACAGATCAAAATCGTTTACATCGTATTTCAGCCCGGCATCATCGATGCGGGTCTGGTCAGCGGCGATGGAGAACTTCACTTCCATTACCGGCACTCGCTTGATACACACCGCGATCTTCACCGCGAACGCTCCGTTTGAATCGGTAAGAATGGTGATCTGGCCTGCTGCAACCTAAATGCCGGCGGCCGTTGAGTGTAGCCGTTACCTCGCTATATGTCGTGCCTGCTGCATATCCGGCAAGGTCCGGATGCGCAGGGAGCCACATACAGTGCTCCCCGCGACATCCGCGTGCGGGCCGCGGTCAGCGGAAGGCACCTATTCCGGTTATCGCCTGGCCGAGTACGAGCGAGTGCACATCGTGCGTCCCCTCGTAGGTGTACACGCTCTCGAGATTCGCCATGTGCCTGAGCGCAGAGTACTCCGCCAGGATCCCGTTGGCTCCCAGCAGGCGGCGTGTCTCACGGGCGGCATTCGTGGCTATATCCACGTTGTTGCGCTTCGCAAGAGAGACCTGCACCGGCGTGAAGTTTCCGGCATCCTTGAGACGGCCCAGATGGAGTGCCACCAGCTGCCCCTTCACTATCTCAGTCAGCATATCCGCGAGGCGCTGCTGCTGTATCTGGAAACCACCGATAGGCTTGTCGAACATGACGCGGTTCTTCGAATAGCTCACAGCTTCTTCAAAGCATGCCAGCGCGGCTCCCAGTGCGCCCCACGCAATACCGTAGCGGGCCTGAGTCAGGCACATGAGAGGGCTCTTGAGGCCGCGGGAGAGGGGCAAAATGGCATCAGCGGGGACGCGCACATCGCTCAGCACCAGCTCCGAGGTATCGCTCGCACGGAGCGACAGCTTTCCCTTCTGATCACGCGCTGTAAAGCCCGGCAGCGAAGTATCCACTATGAAACCCCGGATGGAGCTGTCACTGGTGTCGTCACCTGTTTTGGCCCAGATAATTGCAATGTCGGCCATGGAGCCATTTGTAATCCACATCTTGGCGCCATTGATGACCCAGCTGCCATCACTCTCTTCCCGCGCGCGCGTGATCATACCTGACGGGTTCGATCCGTAATCCGGCTCCGTGAGTCCGAAGCATCCAATGAGCTCGGCTTGTGCCAGCCTGGGCAGGAAATGGCGCTTCTGTTCCTCCGAACCGAACGCGAAGATGGGATACATGACCAGAGCGCCCTGCACAGACGCGAAAGAGCGGATTCCCGAGTCACCCCGTTCCAGCTCCTGCATGATCAGGCCATACGCCACGCTTGAAAGCCCCGCGCATCCGTATTCAGTGGGGAGCGACGAGCCGAGCACGCCAAGGCTGGCAAGCTCCGGGATAAGTTCAGTCGGGAAACGCCCGTCCACATAGCAGCCACCGATTATGGGCAAAATCTTTTCGTCTACAAAAGCCCGTACTGTTTCGCGGATGGCACGTTCTTCTTCCGTGAGAGCAGCATCGATGTTGAACAGATCAGAAGCGTGGGCTTTGAGGCCCGGAGACGGAAGTGCGGGAATGACGTCCGGAGATTCAGCTGTCATGTCTTATCACTCATGCGGCAGTTGGAATTTGTTGTAATACGGATCATGGAAATGTATTCGCTGTGATGGGACCCGGAGAGTTCGTCTGGACATTCGCGCTGTGCCGGGGTTAATTGCGGGCGCCACCGTCAGCGCTATCGCTGGCAGCGACCACCAATTGACCGCAGGAGACTTGTAAGGTGCAGAGATTCAGAATTCCGCTGGTTGCCTCATTAATAGCTGTGTTCTCGCTGTCCGCATGCGGCGGCTCCGACGATCCCCCTCCGACCGGCCCGTCCGGCACTGATGTCACCTCTGTTTCGGTATCACCGTCCAGCATTTCCGTGGTGCGCGGCAGCTCCGCCACCGCAGCTCTCAATGTGAACCGGCGTTCAGGCTACACAGGTACTGTCACGTTGGTGGCATCAGGTGCACCATCGGGAGTAACCGTATCCTTTTCACCGGCATCGCTTTCAGGAAGTGAGACGCAGTCCACGGTAACGATCGCAGCGTCAGGCGCCGCGACAGCAGGTACTGCGAGTATCACGATTGGCGCGCGCGGTGCAGACGGCGAGACGAAGAGCGCTACTGTTTCGGCGTCGATAACCGTCCCTGAAATTGGCTTAAGTGTAACTCCCACCAGCTCAAACATTACGCAGGGGCAGACAGCCGGCCTGAGTGTAACAGTGGCCCGCTCGGGTGGGTACACCGGGGAAGTCAGCCTCAATGCCACCGGACTCCCTACCGGGTTAACCGCTTCCTTTGCTCCAGCCAGCCTGAGTGGAACGGCTTCAAGCAGCTCGCTGACACTTACCGCATCAGAATCGCTCGCGCCGGGCGACTACTCGTTCAATATCAACGCTTCCGGGAGCGGTGTTGAATCCCGGATGGTTACTGTGCAGTTGTCTGTAATTGCATCTGCGACTCCATCTGTTTCACTGGCGGCCTCCCCGTCGCAGTTGTCTCTCGCAGCGGGCGAGTCCAGGACCAGCACTGTAACAGTCACGCGCAGCGGTGGCTTCACCGGTAGCGTCACGTTTGCTGTGTCAGGTTCACTGCCGCAGGGCGTTACAGTGTCATTCTCACCACAGAGTACTACAGGCGCCAGCACCGAAGTCACCGTCAGTACCACAAGCGGCGCGGTACGTGGCCCTGCCACTATTACCATTCAGGCTACAGGATCCGGAATCAATCCAGCCACCGTTGCACTTGGCATCGATGTCCTCGACCCACCGGGAATTGCGCTTTCACTCGAGTCACAGGCGAAGAGCATTGCGCGCGGCGACGGTGCATCGAACACGCTTACAGTAACGAGGACCGGTAGTTTTGCCGGCGCCGTTGCGCTTACAGTGCAGGGGCTTCCAACTGGTGTAACAACCACACTGCCAGCATCGGTTGCGGCAGCCAGCGGCACATCGACAGTACCGTTTGTAATTCAGGTTGCGGCTGCGACTCCGGCGGGTACGTATGAGATCGAAATTGCCGGCGCCGGTGACGGTTGGCTTAACGCAGAAACGACATTCTCGCTTACGGTGACAGATGCCGGTGCTTTCCAGCTCAGTGCTTCTCCGGCTTCGCTTACAATCCAGGCCGGCAACAGCGGATCGTCAACGATCAATATCACGCGTGAGGGCGGCTACAGCGGCTCGGTGGCGTTTGCGCTCGAGGACGCTCCGTCAGGAGTAACCGGCTCATTCAATCCGGCCTCTACCTCGGGCAACAGTTCGGAGCTGACGATCAACGTCGGAGCTGCAACCACAGCTGGCAGCTACACTCTGTCTGTGCGCGGTACCGCAGCAGGGATAACGGACGTTGTCATTCCCATCACACTGACAGTGACAACAGGTGGAGGCAGTGGTGGTGCGGGTGCCATTGCTTATAAGTTCTGTGACCCTGCACGCATCCCGATCTGGTTCGCCCATCAGGATGGCAACGGTGCATGGACGAGAGTTACCGCAGACGCATCCAACACCTTCAGTTTCGAATGGTCATCTGCCACCGGCGGTGTGACATACGTCCTGCAGGATGGTGCCAATGAGTTCGACACCTTCACGCTGTACAATACGCGCGATGAGATGCGGCAGATAGCAGCCATGGAGTGCGTTACAAACCCCGGTGTAAAGACCGTAAGTGGATCCTTCACCGGACTGACTGGGATGCAGCAGGCATACATGTACGCCCGGAACACAATTACCACGGGCTCAATTGCAGCGCTTAGCTTCACAAACACCACCTTCCCCGTTGGGAACGTGGATGTTTTGGCAGTCCGTTACCAGATTGATTTTGGCACTCTCTCGCAGGTCCCTGATAAAGCGATATTGCGCCGCAATCAGGAGCCTGGCAGCGGCAGCACCATGGCACCTTTCGCGTTCGATGGTGCGGAGGCGTTCCAGCTTGCTTCTGCCCAGATAACGCTTCAGAACACGGGAACGAGCAATATGGTGATCTCGCAGTTTGAGACCGCCAACGGTATTGTTGGGTCAATGGTGTTCGGGCCACTCGGCGCCGGAACCGCCACTGTGCTCCCTGCCTACGGTATCCCTTCAGCAAAGACACAGGCTGGTGATTTCCACTCGATTATGGCTACCACATTCTCGGATACGCTTTCAACAAGGATAGCCATGCTTACGCACCATGAGCTTGCGAACCGCACAATCCAGTTCGGTCCGGATCTGGGTGCGCAGACTCCATCAACAATCGCGACTGCCCCTTACGCGCGTCTTCGCATATCGGGAACGTGGTCGACAACTTACGATACCGGCATCGGTGCGGCCTGGACACAAACGTCCACGCCCCGCAACTGGTCTGTAAATGCCTCGCGCGGCTATACCGGCGCAAACGCTTCATACCAACTGGACATTCCGGATCTGAGTGGAGTTTCAGGTTTCCAGAGCTCATGGGGACTGTCGGCCGGCAAGCAGACATCGTGGGCTTTCACCGCGATCAATGCCGCCGCTGGCAGCAGTGAAGGTGCTTCCTGGCTCAGTGCCAGCAGGCGGGGAAGCATTACTCCGTAAGATCCAGCAGATCACCAGGGAAATACAGGGGAGGGAAGCATGCCATTTGAATCAGGCTTGTTCCCTCCCCTTTTCCATCGGCCCGTCAGGTGACTTTTCGCCTGGACGACGGCGCAATGCCCACCTCTCTTGCCTTCTTTCGGAACTCGCTTCCGTGGTCGATCGGCAATCCGCTCTCATGCTGCCACTGATGCACCATTTCATGGAGCAGCGTTTCTGCGGCCTGTTCCATACCATCACGCATAACGTGCCGTCGTGAAATCACGATTTCCGGTGCTGTGTTGCGATTGCCCGGATCGTAGTGCCCCAGTCGTCTCACCATTCGACCGGAAAAACGGATTGTGATAACGCCGAGCCGACCACCAAAGTGTTTTTCATTCAGCACTTCGTGCAACCTGCCAAGAACTTTGGCAGGGACAGTGTCACTCTTTCGCGGCTGATCGGAGCGACGCGCATGCACAGAGGTATCCACGCTGTATGCGAGGATGATATCTGTGGCAGCCTTGCGCGCCTTGCGTGAGCGCGCAGTTGTAAACGCAGAGATTGCGCTGATCACCGAATCGGGCGCTTCTGCGTAAGCATCGTTCACACGCAGGGTGCTGCCGCTGACCGACACCATTACGGTGCGCGTGTGCATCAGTATTACCCTGTCTATGGTGCGGAGCCCGTGCGCACGGAGACGCTCATGGAGCATTGCAGCGCGCCGCCGTTTTGCAGCCGGATCCGGCTGCCGGTTTTTCTGCTCCGGTATCGCTGCTGCTGCAGCTCCCGGTGCAACTGCAGGCGCAGTAAGATCGAGGCTCAGCTGACCGTCAGTTTTTTTTCGCACGAGGGTCTCTCTCCGGTACAGCAATCATCACATACACCTGCATTCAGCGTTCTATTGGCATACTCGTTGGCTCTTTGGGTTCAAAGATCCCCGCCGCAGTGTTGAACAGCCATGGTGTTACAGTAAGCGTGGCTCCTTCGGCTTCAATGACATTGAGCGCAGATGCGCGCTTTCCACGCATCCGGCTTGAAAGGGTGTTGGCAGTGCTGACCATGAATCGTTTGCCGCTGCGTTCAACTATCTCAATCCGCTCTTCGTGGTCATGACCTGTGCACACTACATGCGCCTTCATCCGTGCAATGGCGTCGAGCACGCGATGCGGCCGGGCCAACCCCCAGCGGTTTGAAATGCGACCACGCACCACGTTGTGATGTACCACCAGCACGCGCAGGTCTCCTGGCTGTGCGGCAGCGAATCTGTGCGCAGCACCCTCAAGTTGTTCGTCAGTAAGGCCACCTTTCACCCGAATGTCCCTCGGGTTCCAGGTAAGCGTCCATGGCATGATGCCGGGTGCTGAATTCACACCAACCATCGTGACACCCGGGATATTGAGCGTTGGCTCGGTGTCCTCCTGGATGTACCTTCTGTAGCGTTCGAGTACTCTGTGGCGGTTACCTACCCCGAATGGTGCGAGCCACCACTGTGCATCATGGTTCCCAGGCACCACAATAGTGGGTGCCAGT
>CAZDMG010000031.1:0-23884 GCA_964506655.1 uncultured Gemmatimonadaceae bacterium | reverse complement strand
GTCAGTGCGCGGGAAGTAGAGTGCGTCAGCGACCTCGCCTCCTGTGGGGAGGGGATTCGTGTAGCCGGCGACGACCTGCACCGTATCCAGTCGCAGCGAACCGCTTACGTAGCGTGCAACGTCTCTGCGTCCATTCGAATTGGTTGCAAATCCCGAAATGGTAACAGCAGTCGGGTAAACGCTGATTGGCAGCCGGGAAGTGAAGGTTCTTACGAGCGTTGAGAAGTTACCTCCGGACGTGACCGAATCTGCGGCCACGAGTGCACCTGACAGGGTGCGTACTTCATATCCGATTGCTGTGATCCCGACGGGGTCACTTGCTTCCACAAAGATGGTGTCGGTGACTTCGAGGCGTGCAGTTACGCCGGTCCTGACGACTGGGATACTGTTGACGGCGGTAACCGGCTGCACCGTGTATACGGCCGGTGTGCCATCGACTCTTTGATTGAGGGAGTCGGTAACAAAGGGCGTTACCACGATCTCAGTACCGGAGACGGTATCGGGGATGGTGAGTGTATCCAGGAACGCAACGGAGTCGCGCATAGCGCCTGTGAACAGTGCGGAATCGGCGTAGTTCCAGGCACCACTGACGACATACCCGAGGGAGCGGACTTTATATCGTGCGCGTCCACTGAGTGACAGGACCAGTGATTTCCCGACAACGACGGGCGAGCCAGCCACGGGGCTGGTGATTTCAGCGATTGGTGGTGTGAGGTTGCCTACAGTGAGCACCAGTCTTGCGGTGTCCGAAATATTGGATGCTCCATCGAAGACAACAGCGCGTGCAATGACGGTTGAACCCAGTACAGCGCTGGGCGGTACCTGGAAGTTCATGGTGAGATCCAGGCGTTGGAGCGAGCTGGTGAAGGTTGTATCGTACGATGCGTTCAGTCCGCCTGTGAGTGTGACGCGCACCGTCTTGAGTCCGATATTGTCCTGTGCGTTGAGGACAACGGGCAGAATGCTATCGGCCAGGTAGTTCCCTTTGGCGAGTGTCACCCGCGGCCGGATTTCATCCCGGAACGGCGGGTCGACGAGCTCATCGCCATCGCAGGCGCCGGCGAGCAGAGTGGCAGCGAGCACGGCCACGAGTCCTGCCTGCTTCGACGCGAAGCGGCGTAAATCAGTCATATGCATATCTCTGGTCTCCGTCGCTTCAGCGGCCGCCAGCGACGCCATCCTCAAGGATGTGCGGCGTCACCAGGATCAGAAGATCACGCTTGGTTTCGTTTGTGGTGTTCTGTGAGAAGAGTCGCCCGATGAGTGGCAGATCCATCAGGAACGGGATCCCGCTGCGGAACTTGGTGCGTTCGGTGACGGTGAGTCCGCCGATAACGGCGGCTTCGCCGTCGGAGACGAGCACTTTGCTTTCCGCGCGCTGTCTGTTGAAGACGACTCCTACATCGGTGTTTGAGAGTTCAGCGCTGGAGTTTTCGGCTTCGATATCCAGGAGCACCATTCTGTTATTGGTGATCTGCGGTGTTACGGTGAGCTTGATACCGGCCTCTTCCTTTGACACGGTTGCGCGTGGGAAGAATGCAGCGGCATTGGGCTGGCCCTGTGCCCCGCCCTGTCCTCCTCCACCTGCTCCCATCCCGCCGCCGCCCTGTCCTCCGGCGCTTGCATCGATAACGCGGATCGGGATTTCCTGTCCGACAAAGATCGTAGCAGTGCGGTTATTGAGAATCGTGACGCTGGGTTCAGACTGAACATCAGCGAGCGACGAGGTCTGGAGTGCATTCAGGAACGCTGTCAGCTGATATTTGCCGAGTGCCGTGGAGTAGATGAGGTTGAGTGCATTGGGCTTGATGGCGTTGTTGGCGTTGGCGATTCCAGCGATGGCATTACCGCCGAGTGCAATGCGTGCGGGTCCCTGGAAGGGTGTCCCTCCGCCGAGTGCATCGGGTACTCCATCGCCATCGGTATCAATGCGCTGCAGTGTTGACGGATCGGTTCGTGGTACGAGTTGCTGGAAGAACTGTTTGGAGCCTGTACCGAGATCGTAAGCGAGTCCGATGTCCTGGATACCGGTGCGGTTCACAAAGACGATCTTTGCGCGGATGGCAACCTGTTGTGTTCTGACGTCGAGTTCCTGTATACGGGAGATGATCTCGGGGAGCCTTGAAGGGACTTCAGAGATAATCAGTTTGTTGGTAGCGCTATCTGCGGTAACGGAGCCGCGTACTACGCATCCCTGTCCGCCCATCTGGTTCTGCTGGTTTCCCTGTTGATTCTGAATGGGCATACCGAGTTCGCGGCCAGTGGACATTGTTGTGAGTCCGGTGCAGTCGCGTGCGAGCAGTGCCTGCACGGTACCGCGGAGCGCGGTGGCTTTCGCGTAGTTGATATCGAGGATCTGTGTGACGAGTGGTTCCAGCGCCTGATTGGACGCGAGAGCCTGGTAAGTATCGACGGTAATGATGCCGCTTGCGTCTTCAGTGGCAGCAAGTCCCTGTGCCTGGAGGATAGCCTGGAAGGCGAGATCCCATGGTTTGTCGGAGATTTCTGCGGTAACGCTGCCGGCCACGTTCTTCCCTACGACTATGGTACGTCCGGAGAAGCTGGCGAAGGTAGCGATGACATCGCGGATATCTGTTCCGTCGAAGGTGACGGCAATGCGTGGTTTCTGCTGTTGCTGTCGTTTCGCGGCGGGTGCTTCGCTGGCAGCCGGCGGAAGATCCAGCGTCGCGGCAGCAGTCTGAACGACAGGGGCAGTTTGTGTTGTCAGCAGCGCATCCGCGTTGAGTGCGTCTGTGAGCGGAAGCAGAGATTCACCTGCTCCCCAATCGGCGTATGTGCTGGGTGAGCCGTCGAAGGCTATCCGGGCGCTTCTGCCGTCTCTGACGATCCGGTATTGCTGTGGGGCGGTGAGTTCAATTACGATCCTGACGGTGTCCGACCGGAACTGGGATGCGCGGATATTGCGAACGGGCCCGCGTTCCCTGCCGTCGTAGGAGTGTCTGTCCATGGCGAGCGCGGCGTCTGCGATATCGAGGACGACGCGTGACGGGCTTTCGAGGGTGAAGTGCCGGATAACGGTACCGGAGTCGACGTGTACGACGATATCGACGCCGTCATCGCGGGAGGTGACGGCGAGTCCGGTGACGAGGCTCATAGCGCCAGATGTGGCGCTGTTGTCCGGATTGAGGTGCGGGTGTGAAGTACCCGGGAGTGTACCGGGCGACGTGGAAAGCAGCAGGGTTGCGGAAACAACTGTGCCTATCAACTGTCCTATCATGGATTCCTCGCTGTCGTCGAGTCGCTCGTTACTTTCAGGCTTTCGGTACGGCTGAAGCCGTACTCTTCAATTGAGAACTGCACGGCTTTCGCCGTTATTGCTGACACCTTCATGCGTCCGAGTTGCTGTCCGACGCGTGCTCTGTACTGTGCTCCGGAGAACGAGTCGCGTATGATGGCGATGGAGTTCTTTCCCGTTGGGTCCCATGCTATGGCAGTGACGCGAATGTCGCTCAGCAGTGGCCGGAGTTCATTTGAACTCATGAGTGACACATAGGGGTCTCTTCGTCCTCCGCTCATATAGGAGAAGACTTCACGTTCAATGACCACGTCATTTGCAGCGGTAGTTTTGCTGTCGCTGGAGACGGGGGTGGCGCGAACCTGTGCGTGTGCACTGTCTGCGGCAGCGAGTATGAGCAGTCCGGCGACGGCTGCGAGTGACTTGAGTGAGTATCTCATGAGGTGCGCTCCGGCGCTTGTGATTCTGACTGGTCAGGTAACGACGTGCGTTCGACGTAAGTCTGCAGTGTCACTGTCGATGCCAGTGCTGCTTTATTGGATGTTTTGATGTTTTGCCTGCCGGCCAGGCGTCCGGCCTGTGCGCCAGCGAGTGTGAAGTGCACCGGTGCAACGATGCGCGGGAGGGATCCTACATTGGCGAGAAAGGCACCTGTGGCGTGATAGCCACCAATGATGGTCACCGTATACCGGTAGGTATCGAAGTGTTCACCTTCGATGACCGGTTCCGGTGTAACACCACCGATATCGAGTCCGGCGCGTCGTGCTGCGGTGGATACTTCTTCCAGGAGAGCGGGGACTTCGTTGCTGGTTGGTACGAGCCTGCGCATGACTCCGAGGGTGGTACGGAGCTGTGCGGCCCCGTCACGGAGTTCTTTCAGGTTGCCTTTCTTGAACTCGATGGCGGCCATCTGATTGGCTGCTTCGAGTGACTCGACGCGTTCGATTTCGGCTGCGAGTTGTACTTCGCGTGCTGAATACGGGTACATCCAGTAGACGACCGCGAGCGCGACGGCGACAAATCCAGCGAGGAACTTGAATTGATCGGGTTTATTCTGTGGGAAGAGTGCCATAGTGGTCTCGGGTGTCAGCGGAGTGGAACCACAACCGATGTGGTTGTGGTTGCTCCGGGTGCTGGTGATTCAAACGATGCGGTGAGTTCGAACTCAGTTACGTCTTTCCCGTCGTTGATGACGATCTCGGATCTTTTGAGAGAGACGTTCTCAACAAAGGGCGAACTTTCCAGCTGGCGCATGAACAGTGTCAGTGCCTGGATATCGACAGTCTGTCCGACGATTCTGAAGCGCAGTGCTTCCGGTTTCGCGTTGGCGATGGAGTCTGCTCTGGCTTTTGCAGCTTCTGCTTCAGCGGCTTTAGCTCTTGCGGCTCCACTCCGTGGTGCTGGTTGAGCAGCCTGTACAGCGGGAGGCAGCGGTGCGGAGCTGGTCTGCTCGATTATTGTGAGCCACGTGTATCCAGGGAGTGCCCTGCTGACTTCATCCAGGATGTGAGCCCACTGGTAGCGTGCGTCATCGATTGACCGGATGATTTCCAGTTGTCTCTTTACTGAATCGCGTTCGGCCACGACTTTATGGCGTGCCGAGAGGACACTGGAGTAGCGGCTGGAGTCACGTTCAGCGCGATCCAATCTGTCGGCGAGTTCCGAGGCGCGTGCCTGCTGTCCTGTGAAGAGGAGTCCGGCGGAAGCAACGGCTATCACAACGGCCATAGACGCACCGAGTAGCCATGGGTCGCGAATCTGATCGCGGATAGAACCTGAAGCGCTGAGGAGGAGCCGAGGTGACGATTTGGCTTTACCGGGTTCAGCCAGAAGATTGATTCTGATCATTTTCGTATGGTCTCAGGCTGCGCGGAGGGCCAGGCCGATGGGGAGCATCAGAAGTGGTGCTACCTCATCAGTGGACAGGAACTCAAGTGCGCCATCCTGGATAGACAGGCGGGCGAGCGGATTGGCTTGCTGGACAGGAACGCTCAGGCGTTCGCCGAGCCAGTGAAGGAGTCCGGGGATCCGTGATCCACCGCCGCAGACGTACACAGCGCGGATGGAGGAATAGCTACGCGTAGCGGAGCCGAGGAATGTCTGGGCGCGTTCGACACCAACGGCGATTTCTTCACCTCTGTCGGGGACAACGGCCTCGAGCTCTCTTGTGATATCGAAACCACGGAGCATGGTTTCAGCGTCGTCGGCTGATACGCCGTGGTCTCTCTGTAGGTCTTCGCGGAAGCGTCGGGTTCCGACGGCGAGATCGCGTGTAAGGATCGGCACGCCGTTCTCGATGATATTCAGGGTTGTGTTATCGTGACCGATGTTGAGAAGCGCGACGGTGCCGTCCATTGCATCGGGGTAATTGGCTTCGAATGCGTTATGCAATGCGAAGGCATCCACGTCCATGACAGCCGGGAGTGCGCTGCCATCTTCGAGGAGCTGTCGTCTGGCGTCAACGAGTTCACTCTTTGCGGCTACGAGGAGGACATTCATCTCGAAGCCTTCGGAATCGGGGTCCAGGATCTGGAAGTCGAGTTTGACTGATTCCATATCGAACGGCACGTGTTGTTCGGCTTCCCAGCGCATGAGTTCATGTGCCTGGGCTTCCTTGACGCGTTCTACCTGGATCTTTTTGATGATCACATCGCGTCCACCGACAGCGGCGACTACCTGTTTCGGTTTGACGCCTGCGGCTTCGACTGTCTGGCGGATGGCATCAACGACCATACCGTGATCCATGATTTCACCGTCAACAATGGCGGTATCGTGGATTGGTGTGATCACAACCTTTGAGAGGACGGGTTCCGTACCCGCGTGGTCGATTACGACTGCCTTGACAAGGCCCGAACCGACATCAATTCCAAGCGTGGTTTTCTTTCGACCGAAGAGCTTCATGGCTCGCATGTGGTTGCGCGTGTTAGCGGTCAGCTGTGTTTCAGATGCGCTCGCGAAACGCATGATTTTGGCAGACTGACCATTGCGAACGATTCCTCCAAGAAACGACCTGTGACTCACTAGGTAACGGTATCTCTGGGCACGTGACGTGGCTGTAGTTCCAACATTGTGACAGTCGGTGCCCCGCACGACCCGTTATGCGCTGATTTATCACAGTGTCTACCAGCGCTGTGCCCATGAGAAGACCGGTGGCGGTGCAGCTGTTGCCAGCGGTGTAACGGCCCGGAGCAGTGCGCATCGTGACCATTGGACTCTGCTGAGGTTGCCAAGGGCTGACCCGTTACCATCTCTGTCGGCAACAACGATGGCGCCTACCGCATCAATTGCCCCCATTGTTGCATCGAGGTTGCCAAGAACGATGAGCAGTCCACGGATCTGGAGGTGTCCTGTGAGGAGGAGTGTGCCGTCAATAATGAGTGTGCCCTGGTGTCTGGAGGTGCCGAGTCGCACGGTATCATCTGCTGAAGTCAGCATTCGCACGGGCCAGTGCTTTACGCATGGGGTTACTGCTCCTGAGGTGCGGCGGGGTTCACCGGAGCCGGGTGAACAATTTGCGCCGGCTGCAACTGGTGTCAGGTAGGTGGTTCCTGCGGCAGTTTCCGGAGTGAGACCCAGTGATTGCAGATAATGCAGGAATGCGGTTCCAATCGAGTCTGCCTCATGGAGTGTGAGTGTACTGATTTTGTCTGGCGCATGTACTGCAGTGGCATCCAGTCCTGACGTGCCAGTTGCGACTACGCCAGTTGTACTGGAGGTATCGATCTTCTGTCCGCAGCTTGCTTCGCCGTCTTCGTCACTGGCGGGGGTCCTTCCGTCTGCCACAATTTCCGGTGCGCCGGTGAGGGTACCGAGTGTGGTGATGGCAGCTTTGGCTGGAATGTTGGCGGCATCGAAGTGTATATGTCGTGAAACGCTTCGTACGACGCCGGCGGTGGTATTGTTATTGCCTGTTGCGGAGGCGCTGATGAGAATACTGAGCGGTGTAATACGGGTCGTCGATATGGTTACCGGGAAACCCTGGATCAGCAATGAGTCGTAGGCAGTGACGCCCAATTCCATATCAGCGACGATTGCGGAGTTGAGTCCGGCGGTGGCTTCAGTGCTTGCGGCATCGGCGGCGAAGAGTGCGCGTTCTGTATAGATGGCTGTACGTTCTCCCTGGAGAGCGTGGAGTGAGGCAGTGACGAGTGCACCGCCTGCTGTCATGGCGAGCGCGACTGCAACGAGTACGACAACGAGTACGAAGCCGTTTTTGAGATTGTGATCTGATTTCATTTATTCCTCAGGGCGATGACAGTGGAGAGCGAGTCTGTATCGCGGCTGCCGTTGCTATTGCGCCATGGCGCGACCGCGATGAGTGTGAGGCTTATGGCAGCCGGGTGTTGGAGGGAATCGGGTGTAGGGGATCCGTTGCCGGTGTTGTAAGGCATTGGCGTTCCATCCTGGGCAACGACTCCGAATCGGAGACCACGTTCAGCGGCAGTCGCGAAAGGTCCAGCAACAGGCTGGACTGTTTCCCAGCCATTGTCGCGCAGTGCGCGCATACCCAGGTACCATCCGCCATCGCCACCCCGATAGAGTGAGAACCGGAGTTGTCGGGTGATGCGCGCGGGTGCTCCGATGAGTGGGGTTCCGTTGAGTGCGCGATCCAGTTTCAGGCGGAGTACGTTTCCTTGTGAGTGGTCGCGTAGTACTGAGTTATTGCAGGCATTGGTTGCATGTGAGATGGCAGTGAGTCTGGCTTCTTCGACGAGCGGTTCGATGTTCCCTGTGTGAGGGTAGAGGGCGACAGTGAGTTTGTCGCCTGGATCGGGTGCAGATGACCATCCGGGGGAGAGTGGACTTGTATTGTTATCGGGGAGCAGGTCGACGGTATTGACTGTCGGCATATCGCAGACGAGTCCGATTCCGACGCCGGAGTTTATTTCGATCAGGGTATCGTTCCAGAAGAGCAGGTCAGCGCTATGTGTATTCCGGACTGAAGTGGCGAGTACGGATGCCGCGTATCTGAGTTCGCGGTTCCGTGCAGAGTGTCCATCGGTTTTCCGGGCGAGTTGCTGGCTGTTGAGTATGAGGAGTACTGCGATGAGTCCGACGAGCGAGATGAGTGGAACAGCGGCGAGCAGTTCGACGATGGAAGAGCCTGGCCGGGTGTTGCGGCCGGAGTTTTGGCAGGTGTGTTTTGTCAGGGCCATGGGCAGATACCGGTTGCGGTTGCCGAGATGTGTGTGGAGTCCCTTTTCACGATTGGCGCGAATTTGATATCCGCGGTGATGGTGCGGTTTCTGATGATTGCTGCGCCTGAAGCGAGCTCATTGTCGTTCCAATCGATCCTGCCGACGTGGGTGAGTCTTGTGCCTGTGGCAGGTTGGTTGGCGCAGGCGGCGACAGTGGTTTCTTCAGCTGTTGCGGAGAGGGTGTGTCCAATGCCTGCGAGCGCCCGTGACTCCTGTGCGAGTCGCAGTGCGGAGGTAGAGAGCGCGAGGAGTGCGGTAACGGCCACGGCAGTGAATGCGAGTGCAATGATGCATTCTGCGAGTATGCTGCCTTTGCGTGGTTGTACCACGTGTACGGCGCGTGTCTGGTTGAGAGTCTTGAGCGAGGGCATGCGACATGATGCGTCGCAGCTGTGCGGTGAGCATCACCCTGAGGCTTCAACCGTGGTTCAATTATTGCGGCGTTGTGGTGAGATTGATTATGGTAGCAGTGCAGCCATGTGTTGCACCGGACTGGCACTTAGTGTGGTTCGCACGCTCCCGCGTGAGGTTATGCGTGCTCTGTCGCGTGCTCTGTCGCGTGCTCTGTCGCGTGCTCTGTCGCGTACCGTCACGCGCGACCTCACGCTGGCTGGACTGGCGCGACTCCTGAGGCCGGTGTGTGGTTAAGCGGCAGCAGGATGATGAACGCTGCGCCCCCTTCGCGGGCGGGCTGAGACCAGATCGTCCCGCCCAGGGATTCCACAGTACTGGCCACGATTGCGAGCCCGAGTCCGGTGCCCTTGCCTGGTACTTTGGTGGTGAAGAACGGTTCAAAGATCCGTTCCTCGTCTTCCGGCGCGACACCGACGCCGCTGTCGGCGATCACGACCTGGAGCACTTTCCCCCGATGTTCTGCGCGTGAGGTCCATTCGAGGGCGCGAGTGCTTGGCTGGTGCGCCCAGTCCATCTCATCAGCTTCACCGTTTCTGGAGGGCGGGACAGCCTTGATCCGTTCGGTGTCGATGACGCGCGTTCCGACGACTACCGTACCGTCAGTATCGGTGGCGTCGATCGCATTCAGAAGCAGGTTCACGAGCAGCTGTTCGACGTCATGCCGTTCGCCGTGTACAACAGCGTCGGGCGCGTGGAGTTGCTGTTTCAGGTTAGTGCGTCTCAAGACACCCTGATCTGAAAGCAAGCGTACGACATCGTGCACAACGTCGTCGACGACGACTGGTCTGGGGGTGACTTTTTTGGGGCGCGCGTAGTCGAGCAGTCCGCGCATGATTGAGTCGATGCGTGCAATCTCGCGTTCCATGGCGTCGAGTGGTTCAGTGAGTGCGGCAGCGGATCCTGCGCGCATCCGGGTCACGTGGGTGTAGTTTGCCAGTGCGGCCAGCGGGTTCCCGATTTCGTGTGATATACCGGCTGCGAGTCGCCCCATGGTGGCGAGTTTCTCGACTCTTCCGCGTGCCTTATCTGCCTCGAGCAGCTGGTCTGTCATGCGGTTGATACTTGTTGACAGGGCCTGAAATTCAGCGGTTGTTCCGCGCGGCGCTCTGTGCGTGGTATCGCCAGCAGCGACGGCTTCAGCCGAATCGATGATGCGCTGCAGCGGAACATGTACAACGTCCCTGATTCTCCTGTTCAACACGCTGATCCAGACGGCCAGGATGAGTATGCCCAGTACGGCGCGCAGCGTCCATGCGGAGGGTGCTGACAGCCCTTCCGTGAACCACATGGCGAGTACCACAGCGGCGGCGGCACCGACGTTGGTGACTGCGATGGCCGTAAGGAGGCGGGAGTTGATTCCAGGGAGGGGCACGCCGGAATCTAGTCGTTTGCGGCGCTGAAATCGCGCACCGTGTGTGTCAGCGTGACTCCGGAAAAGCAGAGAGGGGGCGGGCTAATGCCCGACCCCCTGTCGCCCCGGCCCGGAGTGGGCCGGCAATCACATTAAGTCAGTACCGGATTAGTTGCAGACCGGCTCGCCTTCAGCAACGCCGACGGCATCAGATCCAACCTTGATCTCGCATGTTACCGCGGTATTGTCATGGCTTGCGGTACCGGTCCAGCCTGAGGCGCTGCCGTTGAAGGTCAGCTGTACGCCAGACGAACCGTCCGGGGCAGTGTAGCTTGCGTACGTGTTGTTATCGGAGAACGAGGCTTCAGCTGCTGAAACCATGTTCTTGAGGTCTGACTTCATGGCGGTGATATACGCCTTTTCCTTTGTGTCCTGGAACTTCGGGATCGCGATTGCAGCAAGAATGCCGATGATCACGACAACGATCAGGAGTTCGATGAGGGTGAAACCCTTGCGAGTGCGCTTCATATGAACATCTCTCCGTGAGAGGGGGTTGATACCACGAGGTCTCAGGCAGGAGTACCTCGCGACAACCAACCTTATGGCAACCCGCGGGCCACACCTGCGGCATTCAATTAAATGATTGATTATCAACAACTTGCATCATTTCACTGCGGCGCTACTCACTATATTGCATGGCGCGTTCTGCAAGAAGCAACGCTCTTTGCAAAAGTGCGCTTCCGGTGCCCCTGCTGAGGCCGAAACACCGCATGCAGAAGGTGTAACGGCCACGCGTGCGGTGTACCGATCAATCGCCGTAGCGGGCCAGTTTGCGGTATAGCGTTGAAGGGTCTATCCCGAGAGATTCGGCCGCCCGACTTTTGTTGCCACCTTCGTTGCTGAGCACCCACTGGATGTACGCGCGTTCAATGGCTTCGAGTGTTGGCGTAGCGGGTGTCTTCTCACTTACGAGCGCTTCGCCACGACGCTCTGTCACACGATCGGGGAGTACTGTCACATCAATGACGTTACGGTCGGAGAGTATCACCGCCCTTTCAATTGCGTTCTCGAGCTCGCGCACATTACCTGGCCACTGATACGCCATCAGTGCATCGCGCGCTTCGTCTGACAGTTCCTTGACATCTTCGCCCCGTTGATGCGCACACTGTTCCAGAAAGCGATCGGCCAGCAGAAGAATATCATCCTGCCTGCTCCTTAGTGGTGGCAGGTGAATAGCGATGACATTGAGTCGATAGTAGAGATCCGACCGGAACCTTCCGCGTCTGATTTCTTCCTCCGGGTCCCGGTTGGTGGCTGCCACCACACGCGCATCAATTGAAATGGGTTCTGTCGCGCCGACCGGTATTACTTCACGTTGCTGAAGGACGCGAAGCAACTTCACCTGTGTTGCCGGCGTTGTCTCGCCAATTTCGTCCAGGAAGAATGTTCCTGAACCCGCAGCCGCGAAAAGGCCCGTCTTGTCCTTTACAGCGCCTGTGAACGACCCCTTTACGTGCCCGAAGAGTTCGCTCTCCAGCAGCGATTCCGGGAGCGCGCCGCAGTTGATCGACTGAAACGGGCTATCAGCACGGTTCGATAACTCGTGTACGTAACGGGCAATAACTTCCTTACCGGTGCCGGACTCTCCGGTAATCAGTACCGTTGAATCAGTCGGTGCCACCATCTCTGCGAGGCGGAGCACATCCATCCACGCTTTGCTGCGACCAGCGGGCCGGACAAACGCTGAACGATCGCGCCTCCTTATCTCCTGGCGCAGTGTGTGGTTCTCCACACGCAACCGACGATGCTCGACGGCTCGCTTCAGGATTGTCAGGAGCTCATCGTTTCTGAACGGTTTCTGTATGTAGTGAAATGCGCCTTCATTCACCGCTTGCACCGCCGACTGCAGCGAGGCCTGCGCGGTCATGAGTATCACCGGTACTTCCGGATCGAGCGCACGCGACGCCGACAGCACCTGCACACCGTCTGCGTCAGGCATGCGTACATCGGTAAGGACAACGTCCGGCCGTAAATCTCCCAGGCTCTCAATTCCCTTGCGCCCGCCTTGCACTATGTGCGGTTCAAAACCTTCCGTCCGCAGCAGGATACGCAACGACTCAAGTATCCCCGATTCATCGTCCACCACCAGCACGCTGGGTTTCACATCACTTACAACCATCAGAGTGCCTCCACCACATGAGAGCGCTGAAGTTCAGTTTCATGTGTGAACTCTGCCACCGGAATTTCAGGGAATACATCTCCAGATACATCTCCAGATACATCTCCACTTACATCTCCAAATACATCTTCAGAAGGTGCCACTGTAGCAGGGAGAAGAATTGTGAAACGGGTACCACCATCCAGGTGGTCCACATAAACTGCCCCGTCATGCGCTTCGGCAGCGCGATGCACAACCGACAGACCGAGCCCCGAACCGCCAGACCGACCCGTAACAAATGGGTCAAAAAGCCGCTCGCGGACTTCAACCGGTACTCCAGGTCCGTTATCAGTGACAGTAATCCTGATCCCGGACGGAACATCAGCCGGCCCACCATCGTTGATACCAGACGCTGCGTCCGCAATAGCCACCACTTCCACGCTTCCTGTACCTTCGCTTCCAAATGACTGGATCGCGTTGAGCACCAGATTAAAAAGTGCGCGATGAAGAAGATCTTCGTCGCCTTCCACAAACAACCGTGGTTCGCATCGGGTTTGAATAGCAACTTCGGCCGACCGTGCCGGGTGTGCCGCAGCGGCGGCAACAGCGGTCTCAATGACATTCGCGAGATCGATCGGCGAAGTCCTGGTTACCCTGGTGCGTGCAAAATCAAGGAACTCACCGAGCAGGCGGTCCAACCTGTCAGCCTCCCGTACGATCAGCGAGTGCAGAGTCAGTTCATCCTCATCGGCAGTACTCCGCACCGCATGCCGCGTCGAAAGCTGTTCAGACGCACTCCTGATCGACGCCAGTGGGTTACGTATTTCATGAGCCAGCGATGCGCTCAACGCAGCCACAGCCTGCAGCCTTTCGGTGCGTACATGCAGCTCCTGCACACGCTTCGTATCCGAAATATCCTGAAAGATTGCTGTTGCAGTCTGGGGTCGGCCGTCATCGTCGGCCTCAATTGTCGTGGTTGTAACACCAATCGACACGATCTCTTCATCGCGATGGATCCTCGCTTCCGCTCTCGTGACCCGTTCCCCATCGCGCGCTGAACGGCCCAGAAGCGCAGCCAACTCCGGTGCGATTGAATTCAGCAGCGGCAGCACCGGACGCCCCAGCAGTCCGCGCAACCTCGCACCCAGCAGATCTGACGCGGCCGGATTAGCGTACAGCAACCGTCCTTCGGCATCGATCGTTATAATCCCGGAACGGATCGTGCGCAAAATATCAGCGGCTTCGAGCTGAACCTTCACCAACCGGGCTGCAAGGGCGTCGCCGCCAGAGTCTGCTGCGCGCAGCCTCCTCGCTATAGCTTCCGCGCCAATACCAACAACAATAAACAGCACTGTCTGCACAGCCATCCCTACATGCGCCGCTTCCTCGCGAAGCACCAGCAGGTCAACCAGGAAAAGCGCCGCAGACATCGCGGCCACCACATAACCGGCATTCTTCTGCAGCATCAACGCCGAGGAGGCGATGACAAGCACGTACAGCGCTGCGAACTGTGAGCTCCAGCCGCCCGTGATATGGACCACAGCTGTCACCAGCAGCAGGTCAAGCCCGCTTTGCACCACAAAGAAGAGCCGGCCGACAGGTTTCCCGTAGATATCCACATATATTGCGGACGCAGCCGTTACCGAGGCAGCGACCGCAAAAGCCAGGGTGGCTATAAGCGTCTGCAGTGGATCTGCGTCTCTCCAGACCACAGTAGCGGCCAACAATATGGAGCAAACAACTACGGCCCTTCCAAGCCATACCCAGTGGAGCAGGCGGCGGGGGTCCAGCAAATTAGCCAGCTGTGGAATTGAAGCGACTGGAGTGTAGCGCAAAACGGGCGACTGTCTGTGGGCGGCTGAGCCCTGATTTCATGAGAATCAGGGGCAAGAGAGGCGGAATGCCCGGCTTCCTTGCAGATTGCATCAGTGAGACGACCGAACAGCCTGTCCGTTTCCCGATTTCATGCCAATAGAGACCCACATACCTATTCCTGACATTACCGTTGGCGGGGCCCTGCTCCGTCTCGGCGCTGTACTCTTCCTTGTCCTGCTGAATGCCTTCTTTGTGGCATCGGAGTTCGCTCTTGTAGCTGTCCGCCGAAGCAGGATCGACCAGATGGTCAATGACGGCGACCGTTCAGCAGCCGTCGTACAGAAGGCGATTACGCACCTGGACCGCTATATCTCGGGCACACAGCTCGGGATCACACTGGCATCACTGGCGCTGGGGTGGATCGGTGAGCCCGCTGTTGCCAGCCTGGTAGACCGGGTGCTCCGTGCAGTCGGCATCGCGCCTGGGCCCGGTGCTGTACACACCGGTGCCGCAATTGCCGTCGCGTTTTTGGTGATCACCTTCCTCCATATCGTGATTGGCGAACTCGCACCCAAATCCGTGGCACTGGCGCGCCCCGAAGGGGTCAGCAAGCTGATTGCCCGGCCGTTGATGTTCTTCTCGCAGGTTATGTCGCCGTTCATTGCCATGCTGAATGGCAGCGCGAACCGCCTCCTACACCTCTTCGGCGTGGAAATGGTCGGTGAAACAGGAAGCATCCACACGCCGGAAGAGTTACGGCTCATAGTGATGCAGGCGCACGCTCACGGGATACTCGCTGAAAGCGACTCGCAGATGATCGCCGGTGTCTTCGATTTCCACAACAAACACGCGCACGATGTTATGCGGCCACGCACTGATATGGTCGCAATTCCGGAAGACATCAGCACAGACGAGCTGATACTTACGTTGCGGCGCGAACGCTATTCCAGATATCCGGTTTACCGTGATACAACAGACGATATAGTCGGCGTCTTTGTAGCAAAAGACTTCTGGCTGCACGAAAATACAGAAGAATTCTCACTCAGGGACCATACCCGCGAAGCACTGTTCATCCCATCGACGAGGTCAGCCGTACGGGTACTCGACGACTTGCGCAAGACGCGCGCACATCTCGCGGTGGTACTCGATGAGTACGGAGGCACCGCAGGTATTGTCACCATGGAAGACCTCGTTGAAGAGGTCGTTGGTGATATCGCAGACGAGTACGATGCGTTCTCGCGTGACGCTCTCATGTTCGATGGCATTCTTGAGCTCGCAGGCTCCATGTCACTCATTGACGTCCGCTCAGACCACCATGTCGCCATACCAGACGGTGACTGGTCCACACTCGGCGGTTACGTCTTCGGTCAGCTTGGCAGGCTGCCACGGGTTGGCGACCGGGCACCCTACCCCGATGGAGAACTGGAGGTGGTAGCGATGGATGGACGTCGTGTTGCAGCCGTCAGGGTGCACAAGCGAACGGAAGGGCAACCAGGTGGAACGACCGCGCGTGGTTGATGAGGCTCGCGCACCTGACAAAGAAGGCATAGACTCTGATGCAGGGACCGGTAGAGCCCGGGTACAGATTGCACCAGGTGTATTTATTGCGCCCGGAGAGCTGCAGCTTCAGGCAATGACAGGCGGAGGGCCCGGTGGACAGCATGTGAACCGAAGTGCCACCCGGGTCACAGTACGCTGGAACGTAAAAGAATCACGCTCCATCTCAGATGACCAGCGCGCCAGAATCATCCGCACACTTGCGAGCCGCATAGACTCCGACGGTTGGTTGCGCATCAATGCAGGGGAATTCAGAAGCCAGCATCAGAATCGTCGCGCGGCCATGGAACGCCTGTCAGGGCTCGTGGCACGCGCGCTTGTGGTTCCCAAAGCCAGAAAAGCAACCAAACCCACCAGGGCTTCAATCGAACGGAGGCTCGACGCCAAACGGAAACGCTCCGACCGGAAACGATTGCGTAGCTCCCGCCACGACAGCGATTGATGCGGGTCGGACAGGTCAGAATGTCACGACTGAAACACCTGCATGGTAGATCAGGAAATCAGCGCGGCCACGGATCGGCACTGCCGGTTTTTGACTCTCAAATGCTTCGCGCACCCGGTCTCCGTTCAGGTAACGGGCATTGTCGTGACGAAGCAACCGCGCACCCAGGTCGAGACGGATAGGGTTATTGCCTTCACGCACGCGGATGTAAACACCTGCAGCGCCACCGTATGTCATGACCAGATCGCTGGCGTTTACGGTACTCGCGAAAGGCTGATCCTGATTGCTGCTTCCCTCTACTGAACTGGTGGTCCAGAACACCGAGAACCCGCCAAGCGGCGCTGCATAAGGCATAATGGTCCCCGTCGGCCCCAGCAACTGCGGCCCGGTCACGAGTGAGAAGATGCTGCTTGTAGTATTGAGCTCAAGCTGTATAAGGCCTCCGGTCCCTGCCATTGGGATACGCCTGGTACTGCTCCCGTAGGTAACGATCCCCATATCAATGCGCCAGTTGATAATCGCACCCTGGTCAATCCGGAGGAGTATGCCGCCGCCGAGCCCGTAACCTGTACCAGTGTACCTTGCGAACTCACCCTGCGGGCGCGTCACCTGAAACTCACCGTGTACGTTTAGAAGCCCGACGGGAGTGCGCGCCTGAGCAACCAGCGGGAACGGCGATGCAATGAGGAGGCCAGCTATTATGCAACCAAGCCGCCGGGATACCTTTTGCGCTGAGGCTCTTTCAGTGTGCATATTCTGTATGATACCGTTATGAGGAATCTGAAAAACTGCGGCAGGACCCTTTGGTAACGACCGCTGGTACGGACGTTATACATAATATTGGCCGGATAAGTCTGTCGCTTCCTGCCTGGTACCCCGTGGACAAAGGAAACAGGTGCCGCACAAATCTGTAGGCAACACCATTCCGATGGAATACGAACTCAAGTTCCTCCTCGACGCCGCTCCGGCGGAGGCACTGGCTGCTGCACCCGTGTTCATCGAACAAGGATGGATCCCCGGAGTCCGGCTCCGCGAAAGGCTCCGGCGCTGCGTGTACCCGGACAACACCGTGCGCTACATCCGCACCGTCAAACTGGGCAAGTCCGTTGCGCGGATTGAGATCGAAGAAGAGACTGATAAAGCCACATTCGATGCCATGTGGCCTTTGACACACCGGGCGCGGATAAGGAAATACAGGTACGCTGTGCAGCATGCAGGACACACCTGGGAAATAGATGTATTTCAGGAGCGCGATCTGGTACTGGCAGAGGTCGAGCTATCTCATGAGTCCGAAAGAGTAGTTATCCCCGACTGGCTGCGCCCTCATGTTATCCGGGAAGTAACAGGCGAATCCCAATACACCAACTCGCGCATGGCGCGCCCGGATTCAAACTCACCCGGCCTGCCGCGCGACGGACACAGCCAGCCGGACATATCCGGCACCAGACCCACCGGTATCCGACCCACCGATATCCGACCCACCGGCGCGTGACACTTCTCGCCGCACTCCTCCCGATTCGCGATCACCGTGAACGCACAGTCGGTTATGAACTTTCCACGGCACCGCCCGCTGAGTCGGATACGGCAATGGCCGCTGACGGACATGCGCGGGAATCATTGGAGCTGGCACCGCTGTTCTCCCGGCTCAGCAATGCTCCGCTTATCGTGCCAGTGACCCCAGCTATTCTGCGCGACGGTTTCCTGGCGCGGTTCCCCGGGATGGACGTCACACTGATGATCGCAACCGAAGCGCTGGAAGAACCGCAAACCAGACGTGCAGCAGAGCGCGCAATCGCAGCCGGGATAAGGATAGCGCTCGACGGCTACCCCACCGGTGAGCCGCTGCCGACAGCACTCTCAGGTACGATAGTCGCCATCGACAGGCGCACCGTATCAAACGGGCAGCTTGCTTCACGGATCCGATCACTTATTGACGCCGGCGTGCGACCACTTGTCCGCGGTATCGACGATCGCGCAAGCCGCTTGCATGCGATATCGCACGGTGCATCACTCGTCACCGGTGCACTGCTTCCGCGCGGAGCCGCAATACGGATAGATGATACCGCAGCAGCAAGCATTGTCCGCACGATCAATCTCTTCGCCGCACTCGCTGGCGGCGAGCTGCACGACAGAATGCTCGACGAACAAATCGAAAACGACGAACTGATGAGCGCAATGCTGCTGCGTTCCGTTTCATCGGCAGCAATCGGTGTGCGTAATACACGCTCCGTTCAGCATGCCATGTCGGTACTCGGCAGAGATGCCGCAGCACAGGCTCTCGCCATCGGTGCCTGCAGGATCTTCGGCGAACTGATGCAGGATCCCGGATTCGCAGCAACAGCACTACGCAGGGTCTATTTCTTTGAAGAAACGGGCGCCAGAACAGACCCAGCGCCACACCCCAGGGCACGGACCGCGGCCGCGTTGCTCTCGCTTGCAGAATACGCGTTCAACGAACCGCCGGGTATACTCGCAGCGTCCCACTTCAGAGAGTCACCTGACATCGTCCGCGATATATTGCTCGACCGGATAGTATCACTCCGGCAGATCAGGGAACTGGCTACTGCCGTCGACTGTGGCTGGTGGGTCGACGCCAGAGCGCTGTGCCATGATACCGGGCTTTCGGTGACGGTAGTTGCCGACGCGTACGAAAGCGCGTGGCGTCGTGCACGCGAGGACATGACCCGACTACAATAACCACAGTTATGAGACTTCATATCATGAGACGTCCCGTATGAAACAGGACATCAGGAGACACCTGGAAAGCGCGTTCCTCAGTGATGCGTCTGCACTGCGCATGCGGGCGCAGAGTTTCAAGTCAAAAGACCAGGTGAAACTTCCGGGTCCCGATGCTGCCATGTCGTTGCTCATGGCGGAGGCATGCGACCGGGTTGTTGAGCTTGTGCAGGGGATTCCGGCCGATGCAAGCTCAGAAGTTACGCTTGAGGCCCTGTCGGAACTCGTGGTTCCTCTCGTGCGCCTGGCCAAAGAGAACAGTGCGCTGCCGCAGGTGCGCGCAGTTTACTCCGGTGCGGCTACACGTATCGAGCACTTCCTGGATTCGAAAGGTGCTCTCAAGGGAGGCAATGCTGCAATCCGCGCCCCCGGGAAACGGCCGATGTCATGAGTGACGCTCCAGTCAGCGACGCTCCAGCCCATGATGCTCCCGCCGGCAAGGTCCGACTCGACAAGTGGCTCTGGGCTGCTCGTTTTTTCAAGACCCGGGCGCTGGCTGCCGAGGCCATCGACGGCGGCAAGGTGGATGTAAACGGAGAGAAAGCAAAACGCTCGCGCCTGGTTGCTGCCGGCGACAGAGTGGAGGTACGGCACGGACCGGTAACGTGGCAGGTTACAGTTGTCGAACCCGCATCGCGGCGCGTGAGTGCGCAACTGGCTCAGGAGTTCTACGTGGAGTCACCCGGAGGCATGGCGGCCCGGCTGGAGACAGAACAGCAGCTCCGTAGCCAGCCCCGCACCTTCCAATTCGGAGACAGCCGCCCGGGCAAGCGTGACAGACGCGCGATTCGAAGGCTGAAAGGCGATTACTGAAAGCACCGGTGAAAGCACCGGTGAAAGTTCCCGGGCGCCCCTGTAATGCCGAAATCCAGGGTTGCGCCCTTGTTCGCCGCCCCGGAACCGGTCAATTTCTGAAAATTGGCACATGTGACGCGTGATCGGTGTAATACGCTTCAAGGCGTATTGCCTGCGGGAAGACCGGAAACGGCGCACGCTCAGATTATAAAGTTCAGCAAATTATGCAAATACTGATCATAGATGACAGCAGAGCCTTTTCAGAGGAACTGCAACGTTCAATTACACAGAACGGACACGAAGTAACGGAAGCACAGCGTGTCACCGGCGATTCAATTGCAATTCTCGCCGCGACTGCCGACGTGGTCCTTATGTCCGCGACAGCACCTGCTCAGACAGAGTCCGCAGCTGTCGTGGCACTGAGAGAAAGCAACGCTGGTATCCCGATTCTGATCGGCACTCCTGATCCATCGCCGTCGCTCATTATACAGCTGCTTGATGCGGGCGCAGACGATGTCATGGCGACACCGATTAATGCACTTGTACTGATGGCGCGCATCCGGGCCGCGTCGCGCAGGAATCAGAGCGGCCGGGCTTCAGTACTCAATGTCGTCGACTTGTCGATCGATCGCCTCGCTCACACTGTAACACATGCGGGCTCCGGTAAACCGCTGACACTTACCGCACGGCAATACTCGCTCCTCGATTACCTGGCAATGAACGTCGACCGGCTGGTCCGCCGCTCAGAACTCCTGGACGAAGTCTGGAAACTGGAATCCGATCCAGGTTCAAATGTCGTGGATGTGCATGTCGCACAGTTGCGCAAACGACTTCTGAACGCCGGGAGTGCTGCCGATATCCAGACCATCCGCGGTGCGGGCTATATGCTGAGCAGTAAACCGCTGGCCTCTGTTTCAGCTGTGTGAAGCAAGTGCGCCGATAACAGCAACTACCAACGGGTCGCCGATATCGCTGCCATGAACAGCACCGGCGACCCGAAAGCCATCGGCAAATGAAACAGGAAGTACAGGAAGACCCGGGCGGAGTGTGACCAGGTCTGCTGCCCCGGAGTGCGGCAGCACCCCCGAATCCGTATCCACAATCAGCAACCGATAGTCACTGGTACTCTGCAATAGCTTGGCGGCCTCAGCCAGACCGGATGCCGCATGCACCGTAAATCCGTGCTCGCCGAGCAACACACGGACAGACCGGCGCAGTGCATGTCCCGGCACCAACAGCAGAACCGTTACCGGCGACGGAGCCGGTACCCGAGCCGGGTCATCAGCCGGCTCTTCAGTGACCGACAAAATCCTGCCTCAGAGTCGCGCAAGGGGATAACAGACGGCGGTTCATCGCGTATATACAAGTATTAAGAATGTCTGGCATGTGCACCCCGGAGATATACCCGTCGAAGCCGGACATGGCCACCACCACAACCTCTCCGCAATGGACATCTCATTCGAGGAACTCGACACTCCCAACCTGCTGGTGGACATGGATCGCCTCACCGAGAACCTTGATCGGATGGCTGCCTATACCACGCTTCACGGATTGCGACTTCGCCCGCACGTCAAGACTCATAAGTCACCACGTATTGCCGCTGAACAACTTCGTCGTGGTGCTGTCGGCGTAACGTGTGCAACCATGTACGAGGCTGCAGTAATGTCGGACGTCACAGACGACATACTCATTGCCTATCCTCCGGTCGGTGCCGCGCGCCTCGACCGACTAATGCAGCTCCCCGGATCAGTACGCGTTGGTGTCGCAGTGGATAACACCGACGCACTCCCTGCCCTCGCAGCAGCCGCAGATATTTCCGGACGTGTTTTCGATGTCTATGTCGAAATTGACGTCGGGATGAAGCGCGTTGGCGTTGATGCAGAGGAAGATGCAATCCGGATTGCACGTACCGTTGCCGGCTCAACTTCACTCCGTTATGCCGGAATACTGTTCTACCCGGGGCACATACGCGCTAATGTAAGCGAGCAGGACATACTGCTGCGGCAACTGTCGGAAAACGTCGAGGCGTTCAGTGCTGCTCTCTCAGATGCCGGACTCGCGCCGGCAATCATCAGTGGCGGTTCCACTCCGGCTGCATGGCGAATGCACGAAGTGCATGGTGTCAACGAAGTACGCCCCGGTACCTATGTATACAACGACCGCACTACCGCAGCAATCGGAGCCTGCGACTGGGAGGACTGTGCACTTACCGTACTTGCGACTGTTGTAAGTACCTCAGTTCCCGGTCAGGCTGTCGTCGACGCCGGAACCAAGTCACTCGGCAGAGAGCCGCTCCGCGCTGACGGTGCGGGATTCGGCGCACTGCTGGACCGCCCTGAAGTAACCGTAATGCGCATGTCGGAAGAGCATGGTATACTGGATCTGTCCGCTACCGGGTGGCGACCACGGCTCGGCGAGCGCGTACGGATCGTACCCAACCATGTTTGCATCGTCGTGCATCTCTTCGATCAGGTTTTCGGTGTCCGTGGCTCATCTGTTGAGACCAGCTGGAGTGTTGCTGCACGCGGACGCTCGCAACTCAACGCAGGCGGACCGGCAGCGCCACCGCGACCGCGCGCCGTCTGACCTGAAATACGGTGAATAACCCACGCCGCATTCTCCTGGTTGATGCCGATGCATTTTTTGTTGCCGTTGCACGACAGGAGGACCCCGACGGCGCCGGTAAGGCATCTCTTCTGATCGTGGGTGGACACCCAGGATCAAGGGGTGTGGTGTGCAGCGCATCATACGAGTGCAGAGCCTACGGCGTCCGCTCTGCAATGCCCGTTTCGCAAGCACTCCGTCTCTGCCCGGATGCCCTTTGCGTGCCTGTACCCCGCAACGCATGCCTCCGGCGCAGCAAGGACATTAAACGCGTACTCAGACAATTCTCTCCGCTCGTGCAATCCTCCAGTATCGACGAGTGGTATTGCGACCTGAGCGGCACTGAAACACTTTACCGCAACGAGCCGCTTTCTGAAACCGCACAAAAAATCCGCACAGCTGTCAGGGAAGAAACAGGGCTCAACGTCTCCATCGGATGCGGCACTTCCAGATTTATCGCCAAGATTGCTGCGGAGCGCGCCAAGCCGAAACCGGGAACATCTGCAAATGGCGTTCATTGTGTAGCACCCGGCAGTGAACCGGAGTTCCTGGCGCAGTTCCGTCTGTCAGAACTGCCGATGATCGGCCCTCGCTTTGCCTCCACACTGGCCAGCCACAAGCTGCTGATGGTTGCAGACGCACAGCGTTGGTCGAAGCAGCTTCTTGAGGCCCGACTCGGCAAACGCGCCGGGAACTGGCTTTACGAACGGGTGCGTGGCATCGATAGCAGCGAAGTGTCCGCGGGCGAACAACAAAAACAGCTGAGTCGCGAGACCACATTCGCGCGTGATATAGAGGACGATGAGATCCTTGCGCGTGAGCTTCAACGTCAGGCGATCCGGGTAGCGTCGGACCTCCGGAGCCAGCAACTGCGCGCACGCACGGTAACCGTAAAGATCCGGGACTCCAGTTTCAAAACGAAGACCATGCAGCGTACTTTCGCCTACCCGATCGAAGCTGACCGCTCGGTTGTCCGGGCCACGACTGCACTTCTGCTCCGACTCCGGGCCAGACTGACACAGCCGATCCGGCTGCTCGGGGTCTCCCTGTCGCATTTCGAGAGCGATGTCGGACCTGGCGGGAACCCGCAGCTGGTGCTCTTTTCAGCTGCCGAAACTGTGGACCTGGGCGATCCGGGCGAAGCCGAGCGTGACAGGGCGTTATCGCGGGCTCTGGACAGCATCCGGACGCGCTATGGATCGCAATCCATCGTGCCGGCGCGGCTACTCAACAATTCCGACACCGATACCGGCCCCGGAGTTGAAGAATAGGGCCCTTATGGCCTTCCAGCAGAGCCTGCCCGGACTTAGCTTCTCACCGTTCACCAGCGCGCGGTAAACAACTGCGTGGGTAATAAAGACGGAGCCATGATGAGCAACAGTTACGATCCAAATCGCGAAGGCTGGGGGTTCGCCTCGGTGATCTGCATTATCACCGCAGCACTGGCGTTCACTGCCTACACCATCCACTCCAATACTTATCGCCACCCGCGCGACCCGATGATGCAGCAGGTGTACAGTGACCGGGATGCAGCACAACCCGGACAGAACGCTCACTG
>CAZDMG010000030.1:0-24571 GCA_964506655.1 uncultured Gemmatimonadaceae bacterium | reverse complement strand
CTGGGGCGGCACGTTCAAATCGAGCGTTGCTATCCCCTGTCTGCCGCTGCAGTACACCACGGGCGCATCAAGCTGTGCCTCTTCGGCCTCGAGTTCAATAAGGAGCGACAGAATCTCGTCGTGCGCCCTTAAAGGATCAGCACCTGGTCGATCGATCTTGTTGATGACTATGATCGGTGTCCGGCCGAGTGCAAGCGCCTTTCGCAGAACAAACCGCGTTTGCGGCATGGGACCTTCGAACGCGTCAACAACGAGAAGGACGCCGTCCACCATGCGGAGAATGCGCTCCACTTCACCACCGAAGTCAGCGTGCCCCGGTGTATCAACAATATTGATTTTTGTGTCGCGCCAATGAACAGATGTGTTCTTTGCTAGGATGGTAATTCCGCGTTCACGCTCAAGCGGATTGGAGTCCATGACCCTGTCTTCAACCACCTGATTTTCGCGGAACGCACCCGCCTGCCTGAGCATCTTGTCAACCAGTGTTGTTTTCCCGTGGTCGACGTGGGCAATAATAGCGACGTTCCTGATTTCCATAGCCTTTAAAGATAGCCAATCCTGGGCAGCTGCTACAAGGCCCCCGGTACACCGAATTCAGTACTTTTTCTCTCCCTCGCACCTCATCATCCCCCGCCCGATTTCCTCACAATCAACCAATTTCCCGTTCCGCCATTTTTTGTCTTGCCCATTCCAGTTTTTGGAGCTACCGTAGGGGTACAACCCATTCCCAGGAGGCGCCCGATGCACAATCCGAACAAGCGCGAAGGGGCTGAGTACCCCACCGGTCGTGGATACGGACACGACTACATGCGCGGAGGCGAAGTTTTTGGAGGATACGGTTACAGTGAACGCCCCGACTATGAAAAGCGAAGGGGCGAGAGTGAGGGAACAGCACCACCCGAGTCAGACAGACCACCAATGCAAGGGTAAGTAAACAGTTCCAACCTCAATGAGCAGTGCGGATTCGCACTGCTCATTTTTTGTAGCTGTCAATGCCGGGCTTCTGCCGACGTCTCCCTTCTGCGCAATGCAATCTGCATACATAAAAGGATCGCCCGAACCATACTCTCCGCGTCTGCAACCCCTTTCCCGGCAATATCCATTGCTGTCCCATGATCCGGCGATGTACGCGGGAATGGAAGTCCAAGAGTTACGTTCACCGCTTGCCCAAAGGAAGCTACCTTGATCGCCGTCATCCCCACGTCATGGTAGGGTGCAACCACTGCGTCAAACTCACCACGCATTGCACGCACGAATACTGTGTCGGCAGGGTACGGCCCAGCTGCACCATGCTCTTGAGCGACCGGTGCAAGAAGGTCGTCATCCTCTGTACCAAAACGTCCGCCATCACCTGCATGCGGATTCAGCGCACAGAGCGCTATTCGTGGATCTGTGATTCCCAGGTCGCTGCGCAAGGCAGTGCGGGTTGTTTCAATGGCCTGCGCCAGGGCAACCGCAGTTACGGCCACGGGAACATCACGCAAAGCTATATGAGTCGTCGCGAGAACCACGCGAAGCCGGTCGGACGCCAGCATCATCGCAGGTTGCGTACCGGTAAGGCTTCCCAGCATCTCGGTATGCCCCGGAAAATCATAGCCACCGGCATAGAGCGCGGCCTTATCAATCGGTGCGGTAACAATGCCATCTACCTCACCGCCCAGTGCAAGTCGGACTGCTGCTTCAATCGCACGGCCGGAGATCAGTCCGGCAGCGGCCGCTTGCGTGTTCCCTTGCGTGTTCCCTTGCGTGTTCCCATGCGTGTTCCCATGCATCGCCCCATGCACCGCGGCATCGTACTCCTCAGCACTCCCAGACGATACATGCGGATCGCCAACGCAACCGTCGGGCGCAACCAGAAGCAGCCCAAGAGCTCCACTGTCCACCTGCGATCTGATCCGGTAGTCTGCCAGCGCCTTGTTTACAATCTCCGGCCCAATGCCCCGGACATCACCAACTGTTACAGCAAGACGGATCGCCCCGGTACTCACCCCGTGCTCACATCCCGGTTGGCTGAGAGGCTGGATCGTACAGTATCTGTACGAACGTCTTCTTCTTCAGTGAGTCGATGAACCGCCGGATTGTATTCTCTTCGGTCAATTGCGAGCGGATACGATCGCGGTACTCATCGATAGTATACCTGCCGGCTTCCTGCATCATCGTGATGTTCAGTACAACAAACTTGCTCGCACCCGTAGACGGATCATCAATTTCGAATGGGTCCAGGATATCCCCCACAGAGTGTCCGTCCACCGCATCCCTGTACTCAAACGGCAGGCTGTCGCGCATGTATTCCGGAATGGACTTTTCCTCATTCGCCATATCGTGGTACTCAACTGCCAACGAGTCATAGTCGGCACCGGCACGCCAGGCTTCAGCGACCTTTCGTGCGGTCTCCGCGGCACGTCTCACGTCTGATGAATCAAGCACAGGGCGGATCAGTATATGCCGCGCCTTTACCTCTGCCGGCTGCACACGATCGACCCGGATCAGGTGATATCCAAATGAAGTCTCGACCACCGGGCTTATGACCCCTGGGTTAAGCGCAAACATTACACGGTCGAATTCAGGGACCATCCTCCCACGACGGTTCCATCCGAGATCCCCCCCTTCATCGCGGTTGGCTGGATCCATGGATTCCTGCTTTGCCACCTCTTCGAACTTTTCCGGGTTCGCAATCAGTACTCTTCTCAGCGAATCAATCTTTGCGCGGGCACGCAGCTTTGCTGCCTCTGAACCTGAAGTCGGGACAACAATCTGTCGCAGCCCGATCATCGCAGGTTTCGGCGGCAGCTGGTCCTTGTACTTCTCAAAGATTTCACTGATCTCCTTTTCCGTTGCGTTGACGGTGGCAATTTTCCCCTCCCGCCTGAGCTTCATGAAGAGGTCACGCTGCAGCTGGCCGCGTCGCATCTGCTCGAGTTGCATACGTCGCCATTCCTCAAGGCTCTGGAACCCGGCTTCCCGCAACGCGCTCCGGAATTCAGCATCACTTCTGAACCGCTCCCGTGTCCGCTGCTCAAACTCGTCCATCTGCCGCAGCAGATCTGCTTCATTCACGAAGATGCTCTCCGTCTGCGCTTTCTGAACCAGCAGTTCTTCTTCGATCAGCGAGTCGATCGCTTCACGCTGCATAAGCACGAACTCCTCTGCGTTGCGCGGCTCCCTGCCGGCACCACGCGCGAAGTTGACTCTTGAAATGACATCGGAAACAAGTACGACCTGTTCACCGACAATGGCAGCAACGCCATCAATGGGTATCTTGCGCACGCCTGAATCGGCGGGCGGATTCTGTGCCAGCGCCACTGCCGGAACAAGAAAAGCAAATGAAAATACGACGCGTCGGAAGAGCATATCCATGTCGGAGTAAACGTTACTTCAGATTGGAAACTACACCGTTGCCACAGGACGAGGTCCAGGCCAGGCGCCACCGGTGAGCCGTAAAGCGCGGAAGGACCGCCACTGGCGGCCCTCCCTGTCCAACAAAAGCTCCGTGCTGGAGCGCCAATCAGTTACCCGGTGGGGTTTCTGTCGGTGCACCCGGCTGAACGCTGGCCGAATCAGCCTGCTCACGCTTACGTGCAGCAAGCTCAACGGTCTTGTCGAGCCCGGCTTCACTGAAGCTGAACGGGAACTTGTCGTGGAGTGCACGGCTTACCTGGTAAGGCACCATCACAAGCTGGACTTCGTTCTTCACCAGTTTGGAGAAATAGTCATCGATGCGTGCGGCAGCGATAGCCTTCTTGTCGCCGCCCTTGGCAGCGCTGTCAGCAAGCGATGTCGGATCCACACCAAGCGTCTGCCGGATCTGCGCGAGGTTATTGGAGAACGCCAGCTCCAGGTTGTTACGTTCAGCCGAATCCACCTCGATCCTGGCACTGTCAGCCTGACGCAGCACCAGCTCGTTGCGCACGATCTGACGAACGAACTTATCGATCATCGAGTCGGGCGTCTGCGGCGAAATGAGCTGCGGGCGGATCTGCGTTTCAGGCGGATAGGCCGAGATCCAGTTGGCAAACTCAGCGGCTGTCAGTTCGCCGCCCTTGTACTCCGCCAGCTTATCCTTGTCTTTGGCGTAGCCGAGCGGGTTGCGTGCAATGGCGCGCGCCTTGATGGCGACATTGCCGTTGATCTTGATACCATACCCTTCTTCGAGCTTTGCGAGATAGGTGCTTTCAGCTATCGCAACATTCCGCTGAGTCGCGCCCTGAGAGAACTGTGTCGCTACTTCCTCGAACGGTGTGCGGTAGATGATGTGATAGCCGAACGACGTTTCAATAACGGGTGAGATCTCGCCGGGCTGGATGGCCTTGACAGCATCTTCGAACTCGGGAACCATGGTGCCAGGCATCCAGAGTCCGAGATCGCCTCCACGCTCAGCTGCACCGGGCTCATCGCTCCGGGCTGCCATCTTCGCGAAGTTCTGCGGGGTCACCTGGGTGCGAAGATCCTCAGCACGCTTGCGGGCCGCGGCCTTCTGCTCTGGCGTCGCGCCCTGATCGACTGCAATCAGGATGTGTCGCGCTGCAAAAGCCTCACCGTTCATGTAACGGTCCTTGTCGCTTCCGGAGGAAATTGTATCCCACCCTGCGGAAACTTCATCATAGAGCTTCTTGACACGGATATTGTCCAGATTGGACCAAAGTGCGTCGTTGAGCTCAGCGGGCTTATTAAGCGAATCACCAGCCGCACCTGATACACCGGCAAGGTGGTAAACAACCCACAGCTCAGCGATCGTGCGTGCGACGTCCTTTTCAAGCGGAGCCTGCGACTCAGCAAGTATCTGAGCAAGGTGCTCCGAAGTCAGCTTCTGGTCCCCCGCTGTTGCGGCTACATCCGGGTTATCGGAAGCGCCACACGCAACTGCAAAGGCAGCAACGGCAAACGCAGAAACGAGATATTGTCTCATAAAGTTGAACTCCGGATCATGCTCATATGGATGCATGACCCTGGTTGTGAATGAATCCCAACGTGCGCCTATAAGGCAGAAACGTTGCCAGCCCTGTAATTAACACGCAACAGGGATGACTGCACAAGCCGTCTCCCATAAGGATAGTACCGCGGTGAGCTATTGGCGTTTCCCGGTATCCGTGGGTGGAACCCTGAGTTGAACGGGTGTGCGCTGCCCGTTTGGTGTTGGCCTTGCCTCGGGCCTCGAACCCGGCACGGGTGCTGTGGCGCTCCGCACGGAGTCCATTGCGGCCCTGACATGCACCGCCCTGACCACCGCTTCAGACAGCGCATCGTCGTTGACCTGGGCCGTGTACCGGGCCCTGAGCGCTCTCGCAAGTGCTGACGGGACACTGATATACGGCACCTCCTCGCGCACCATTCTGTCGAAATAATCCTCGACTCTACGGCGGGCCAGCTGCTCTCTGGCGGCCTGGGTCGTCTCCCCTGCGAGATCATCAGGGCCAATGCCGAGCGCAGTCCAGTCCATGTAAAGTTCCTGGTAGAGCCGGTGCCTGAGCCCCTCGAACTCCACAGCTGTGACCTGAATGCCAGCAGCGTCAGCAAGGCCCAGTTCAACTTCACTCCGAGCCACACGACGGAGGACCCGCAGAACCAGCGAATCCGGACCGCGGCTCGCCATTCCCACCACATTGGAGCCCGGTGGGAAAGCCTCAAGCCAGCGCGCGAATCGCGCCGCGTCAAGCTTCCCGCCCTTGTAGGTCACAAGCACGTCACTGTCACCCATATCCACCCGGGCGGCCTTCGCCAGCACACGCGCACGCTCCACAGCACCCGGCATAATAGTGATGTTGTAATCCCTGTCCAATCGGGCAAGCCACGCACTGTCGGACTCGGCAAGGCGCTGAGACGCCAGCTCAAGTGTTACTTCGTCCGCCACATCTACGAACTTCGGGCGATAGATGATATGATATCCGAAGCTCGTTCGCACAGCATCAGAAACGGCGCCGAAGTCAAGGCTGTCCAGCACACTCTCGAATTCCTCAACCATGTCTCCAGGACGGAAAACTCCGAGATCGTCATAGGGACGCAGGCTGTCAGGAACCGCAACCGGAGGCGCAAAAAACCGGGCTGTTACTATTTTGTGCAGAGAATCAGCGTGAAGGCGTGCCTCTGTCCATTCCGCCTGAGTCGCGTTGGAATCAACTGTTATAATGATTTGCCTGGCCGCAAGCAGTTTTCCTTTCGCGTAGCTCTCCTCTGCCTCGGCAGGTGTTACAGACGTCCACCCGCGCTCAATGCTGTCGCGGAATTTCCGGTAGCGGATTTCCGCCATATCCGACCACTTTGCGTCCGCCACCACTTCGTTGGTCTTAAGCGAGTCTCCAGCCGCACCCGCAAGACCAAGCAGTTGATAGTTCACCCACAACATCGCTATCTGACGGGCTATGTCTACGTCCGGAGCAGCAGTGGAATTGCCGATAACATCCGCCAGTCGCGCAGTGGAGAGTTCAATCTGCCCGTTGGCGGATGCAACAATA
Organism: uncultured Gemmatimonadaceae bacterium; assembly: GCA_964506655.1. Classification (GTDB taxonomy): domain Bacteria; phylum Gemmatimonadota; class Gemmatimonadetes; order Gemmatimonadales; family Gemmatimonadaceae; genus Gemmatimonas. The sequence continues at coordinate 18,122 of CAZDMG010000030.1, read as the reverse complement.
CGCGGAGGATCGGCAGGTGCCCGGAAAGCAACCACAGCTGCAAGCAACGCAACCGGCAACGGCAGTGCTCTCATAATCTGCTTGTTCAGAACCTTCATCGTCTCTTCAGGAATGTTTTCGGGTTTGTACTTCTTTGTTCAAACAATCAATGCTCTCAACGCACGCACGAGTCCGTCGAGCAGTTCTTCACCACCCAGCCGCGTCAGCTTGATCGCGAGCGGCTGAGTGCGCCGCACGTCAACCTGAAACTGCACTTCGCCGAACGCGGATGAAAGCCCTTTCATGCGGGGAATGGCGTCCGCCCGGAAACTGACCCTCGCGTCGTTCTGACGGACAAGTACCGATTCGATACCAAGTACAGCACCGATAACCCGTAGTTCCGCACTCCGGAAGAGTGCATGAGCGGGCGCGGGCAGCGGACCGAACCGGTCCCGCACTTCTCCCCTCAGTTCATGAATGGAGGCGGGGTCCTTCATCACCGTAAGCCGACGGTAGATATCCAGCTTTGCTTCGTGCGACTCAATGTAGTCGTCCGGCAGGAAAGTAGGCATCTCAAGAGAGACATCGGAGGGGACGAAGGGCTTTTTGCCGTTCCCTTCCCCCAGCTGCCGTACAGTTTCCTCCAACAGCCTGAGGTAAAGATCGAAGCCTACTGCATGCACAAAGCCCGATTGCTCCGCGCCAAGCAGATTGCCTGCGCCGCGCAGCTCCATGTCCTTCATGGCTATACGGTAACCGGCACCAAGTTCTGTGTGGTGCTCCAGTACCCGGAGCCTCCGTTCTGCATCTTCGTCGATATTGTCGGGGACCAGCAGGTAGCAGTACGCCCTTCGATACGAACGCCCTACCCGACCTCTCAGTTGATAGAGCTGAGCCAGCCCCAGGTGGTCGGCCCGGTTCACAAACATCGTGTTTGCATTTGGCACATCCAGCCCGCTTTCAACTATCAGAGTTGAGACCAGGATATCAAGTCGCCCTTCAACAAACTCGTGCATCACCTGTTCCAGGTCACGCTCTTTCATCTGTCCGTGACCAACTCCCACTCTTGCGCGCGGTACAAGCCGACGCAGATGATCTGCAATCCCTCCGATCGTTTCAATCCGGTTGTGGACGAAGAAAACCTGCCCTCCGCGATCCAGTTCCCGTCCGACTGCTTCCTGTATCAGCGCATCATCAAAGCGTTCAGTGAAGGTCAGCACAGGCGATCTGTCGCGCGGCGGAGTTTGCATCAGCGTCATATCGCGCAGCCCCGCCAACGACTGATGCAGTGTACGTGGAATCGGTGTTGCAGTCAGAGTAAGTACGTCGGTCTCCACCTTCAGCTGCTTGAGGCGCTCCTTGTGCTTCACACCGAAACGGTGTTCCTCATCCACAACTATCAACCCGAGTTTCGCAAAGACCACATCCGGGCTCAGTAACCTGTGTGTACCGATGACTATGTCCACCTTTCCGTCGCGGAGTGCTTCGAGTGTTGCGCGTTGCTCCTTTGCGCTCTGAAAACGGCTCATGACCTCAATACGCACAGGAAAATCGGCCAGCCTGTCACCGAAGCTCCTGGCATGCTGATCTGCAAGTATCGTGGTTGGTACAAGCACTGCCACCTGTCGCCCGCTCTGCACAGCTTTGAATGCTGCTCTGATGGCGACTTCAGTCTTGCCGTATCCGACATCGCCCACCAGCAATCTGTCCATCGGGCGTACTCCTTCCAGATCGTGCTTCACCTCTATGGTGGCACGTCGTTGGTCCGGCGTATCCTCAAAAAGAAAGGAGCTTTCGAGCTGCCTTTGCCACACCGTGTCTGTTTCATGCGGTGGTCGCTCAGCCATTTTCCGCCGCGCGTAAAGCTCGAGCAGTTCCTGGGTCATGCCGAGTATGGCCATACGGGTGCGATCGCGCTGCTGTGCCCATTTACGACCGCCAAGCTTGTGCAAACGCGGTGGTGGGGCATCCGGACCGGTATCAGCGGAGCTCCGGTACCTTTCGATCTGACCTATGCTGTAGAGCGGTACATTAAGACGGTCACCGCCTTCATACTCAACAACTGCAGCTTCGATCGTGCTGCCACGCACAAAGACTTTGTCAATGCCTCGGTAGATCCCGACGCCGTGCTCCAGATGCACGACATAGTCGCCCGGCTTGAGTGCACCTATGCTGTCGAGTGCGACCCCGGAGGCGTAACGCCGTTTGCGACGCAGACGCCGCTCCCGACGGAAGATTTCGTGATCTGTGAGCACACGTACCACATGCGGCACAATGAACCCACCGTCGAGTACACCTATCGCCAGTGACGCGGACACCGGACCGTCCTCGCCAAGCAATTCCTCAAGCCGCTCAGCCTGGCCGGAATTATCGCAGAGAATGATCGTGTGCAGTCCATCGCGCTGCAGACGTCTGAGTATGCGCAGGTCACGCGAGATCAGCTCTGGCGGCAGTAACGGGAAGTTGACATCAGCTTCCCCGGATGCCGGCTCGGGCCCGGTGTTTGCACTGATTGCACGCTGTGGCGGAGCGGCGAATCTGACGGTACCAAAGCGCGCCAGCCGCGAAGCCATAACAGGTGGTTCGATAAACAACTCACTGCGTGGTGCAGGTATGTCACCGCGCCGTCTGGCAATCTCGGCGAAATTGGCGGCCTCATCCCAGGTGCGGACAAGTTCCGGGAGTACACTGCTCCCGTAAGGTATGAAGAGGAGTGCGTCAGGGGGCAGCAGATCAACGATTGAAATGCTGGTATCGGTGACTTCTCCTGTGGCGCGGTACCCCCCTGTAGGCAATACAACGCCGACACTCGCATCGCGGGTGGAACGCTGCGTATCAAGATCAAAGTGACGCAACTCAGACACTTCATCGCCCCAGAATTCGATCCGGACAGGCTCAGCCATTCCGAATGAATAGATATCAAAGATCCCGCCCCGCACCGCGAACTGTGCGACATCTTCAACCATATCGACGCGTTCAAACCCGAATTGCGTCAGGTGATCAGCCAGTTCGGACGGACGCCGCATGTCACCCTTGCGGATTTCCAGACGCGCCGCGCCTATTGCGGCCGGAAGAGGCGTACGCTCCAGAATTGCGCGTGAAGTCGTAAGAAGAATTCTTATGGCCCCCTGCCCCAGCTTCTCAAGTGTTTCGACCCGCTCACCTGCCACCTCCGCATGCAGCTCCACCGCTCCGAACCCTTCACGCGGTGGGTAAAGTGCAACCGGGATGTCGTCAAGAAGCGTCTGCATATCGGCAAGCCAGCGCTCTGCATCGTTCAGCTGGTCTGTCACCACAACGCACAATCGCTGAGGCAGTGCGCCTGCAAGTGCTGCAACCAACACCGCATCACTGGAACCAGCCAGTCCGCCAACCCGGAGGGTTTTGCCTTCCGGCGGTAAGGAACGTATAACCCCGGGGAAAGCCGGGAGAGATCTTAAAATTTCTATAAGTGCAGGTAACGCCATGATGTGTTACTGATTTTCGCGACTGACAGAAGCTGTGGACCGGGCCAGCACAGACTCCAATGCAATGAGGAGCAGTGCAACAACAATAAGTGGAATGGTCAAAGACCGCCCTTCCGCCGCGGCCAGCACCTGTGACTGCCATGCACTCCCGGATCTCCGTATGCTGATTGCACTTCCATCGAAACCGGAGCTGATAACAGCTGAATCGGCGGGAGTGATATCCGACTCACGCGCATCGACATTTACGACGAGTGTCCCCACATGCTTCTGTCCACGGCGCAGGTAGTACACTCCGGGTTCCTGCGGTGCACTGGAACTCCCTGGGTACCACGCCGAAACCGTACTGTCAGCAGCCTCAATCGAATCTGCACCGGCAAAACCAGTGACTGTTCCACCGGATATCACTTCCGCCACTGCTCCTTCACCGCCCAGCCTTTGCGACAGTGCATACAACAACCATGGTACAAAGCCGGCGCGAAGCGGCAGCTCCGTCGCTTCAGGATCAATTGGCGAACCGACAATGACGTAGTCGCTGCCCGCAACGATCCACGGCGTACCACCCGCCATCGCTATTGTATCAACCGGCTGCACGCTTCCCTCCTCTCCTGCATACTGCAACGGATATCTGAGATGAACACGTGCTCCATCTATGGCACCACCGGCTGTCCCGGCCGTGGTATCTGCCGTAGTCCACGCACGCGCACTTACGGCATCACGGGCAATCGCGCCGAAGCGCCACGGAATACCCGAGCGTGACAGGTTACGATTGGCTTCGCCGATGTGAATCGGATCCGCTGGCGCTGTAATAAATGCCGGGAGGCGCAGGGCAGCCGCGTCGGCGCCGGCCACCACAACACTTGTCCGTGAGGCCGCTGCGGCCGACACAGCTGTCGTCGCACTCCCAAGCCGCCGCTCGTCCACCAGCGTTGCAACAGCTGCAGAAAGAAACTCACCGGCGCTCCTGTCTGTAGCAATCACCGGCGGTGGTGCCAGCTGGACTGCGAAGAAGCGCGAGTCGTCGGCACGCAGATCATCCGGCGTTGACTCGACGACCCCGCGCACCCACCCTGATCCCTGACTGGAAAGCCGCAACGTTACGCGCGCAGGCTCAGGCATCGTTCCACCACTGACTGTTCCGCGCGACACCGTCCGCCCATCCAGCTCCACGCGATAATCTGCGGTGCCGTTACCGGCAAAACCAAACGTAAGGCTTCCGGACGGGACCCAACGCACGGGTTCCGGAACTGCAGAAACAAAGGCGCCATTTGACCGAAGAATGGTATCCGGAACAAGGATCACAACCGGAACATTGGCCGCTTCAACAACCGAAGTCGGGTCGATCTGCAATGCATTGGCAAGACCATCGATTGCCACAGCCACAGCCGGTGCATGCGACGCGGCACCGCGCACAAGCCCGATTCCCCGACGAACTGCCGCTGAAATGTCCCCTGAACCACCGACTGGCTCCATGGCGGCGAGCGCCTGCCGCACTACCTCTCCGGATCCGCCCGTAACTTTGCCTTCAGCACTGATCAGCCATGCCTGGTCTGCTGCATTTAGTTGCGACAGCAGCGCATCCGCGCTTTCCCGGATGCGGTCGAGTTGCCGCCGACCCTCCACAACAGCACCACTACTCATTGAATTATCCACGATCAGTGCGACCGCTATCGGCGAGTGCCCTGAACCACTCAATCGTGCAATTGGACGCGCAGCAGCCAGTGCAATCGCGAGTACAATCAGCACACGCACCAGCAACAGCAGCCGGTTGCGAAGTTTCCGGTCGCGGCTGTGCTCCCGTTCCATACGCTGCAGATAACGCACGGCCGGGAAATCCACTCTTCTCTTTATGCGACGCCTGAGGAAGTGTACCAGTACCGGCACACCCGCAAGCAGCGCGAGAGACAGAAATAAGGGGGCGAGGAAGCTCACGGCAGTGAAGAGCGCCGATCAGTGTCGGCTATACAGCAGAGGTATTACGACCTGGATTGAGCGCCACCAGGCGGAGCGCCCGCCCAAATGGTTCATCCGTGTAGGCGACAGCATATCTGGCACCCGAGCGCGCCAGAGCAGTGCGCCACTCTTCGAAAGCTTCCTCAACTGTCGCCCTGTATGACGTGCGGACCTCCTGCGTGGAGGCGGGTACCTCCGCTCCACTTTCAGGATCCCGGTATCTGGCTTCGCCTTCGTCCGGAAACTCAACCTCGGCACGATCAACCACATGCAGCACCAGTGCCTCATGGCCACGCGCGCGTACAGCACGTAACCGCTCGACCACCGGATCGACCTCCGCAAGCAGGTCAGAGATGAGGACAACAAAGCCCGGCCGGCGCACAAGGCGCGCGGCCTGCACGATGGCGTCAGCAATATTGCTTTCGCCGCCACCGCCGCTTTCACTGAACGCCGCAACCATGCGACGCCACTGGGGCCGTCCAGCACGCGGTGGAATCACGCTACGTAACCCTTCATCGAAACGGATTAACCCGACCGCGTCCCGCTGCCTTATAAGAAGCAGGGAAATTGCCGCAGCCAGTCGCTCTGCATACTCCAGCTTTGTAAGACGCAGCGGATCTCCGCTCCACTGCATGGAACTGCTTACATCCAGCACCACCATGGCGCGCGCGTTTGTTTCCTCTTCAAAGAGTTTGACCAGCCACCGGTCAGATCGCGCCGCAATCCTCCAGTCCAGATAGCGGAGGTCGTCGCCCGGCATATACGGACGATGTTCGGCAAACTCCACGGAAAAGCCCTTTTTCGGCGACCGGTGAAGACCGGCGAGAAAGCCGTCCACCACCCAGCGCGCCACAATTTCCAGGTGGCCCATTGCGGCCAGGACTGCGGGATCGATCTGATCTGCACGGAGTGCGACGGGAGCGGACATCGGGAGGGAAAACTAACCGGAGACACGAACAACAGCTGGCCCGGGGATTTCAGCAGAAAAATTGACTATATTTCAGGGCTGTCCCAGAAGTGACCATCGGCTGGATAAATCCGCCAAGCCGATCCCCACCGGGTGGAACCCGGAACCCCGAGACCGTACGTACGTTGCAGATCAGCCACATCCGAAACTTCTGTATTGTCGCACACATCGACCATGGCAAATCCACCCTGGCCGACAGACTCATTGAATACACAGGTGCGCTCCAGAAGCGGGAAATGAAATCGCAGGTTCTGGACACCCTCGATCTGGAACGCGAACGCGGCATCACGATCAAGCTGAATGCCGTCCGCATGACGTACGCCGCGCACGACGGCACCCCCTATGAACTGAACCTTATCGACACACCGGGGCACGTGGATTTCACTTATGAGGTCTCCCGCTCACTCGCTGCGTGCGAAGGCGCGGTCCTGGTTGTCGATGCTTCACAGGGGATCCAGGCGCAAACCCTCTCCAACCTCTTTCTTGCGCTCGAGGCAGGCCTCGAAATAGTACCGGTACTCAACAAGATCGACCTCCCCGGTGCAGAGCCGGAGCGCAGGCGCGAAGAGCTGGTCGAACTCCTCGGCTGCAAGCCCGAAGACGTGCTCTCTGTAAGCGCAAAGGAAGGAACCGGCATTCCGGAGCTGCTTGAGCAGATCGTGCGCCTTGTACCCCCGCCAACTGGCAACCCTGAAGGCCCGCTGCGCGCACTCATCTTCGACTCCTTCTACGACAAGTACCGCGGCGCAATTCCCAGCATTCGCGTTGTGGACGGAGAAATCCGCAAAGGCACCAACATCACCTTCGGTGTCTCGGAAAACACCTACGAGGTGGACGAGGTTGGTTATCTGCAGCTCAGGCAGGTGCCTACAGGTATTTTGCGTGCTGGTGAGGTTGGCTACGTCGTGGCGAGTGTCAGGTCCGTGCGGGAGACCCGAGCCGGCGACACGATCTTCAATGCCGACAATCACGCCGGCGAACCGCTCCCCGGTTATCAGGATGTACGGAGTTTCGTATTTGCAGGTATCTACCCCACCGATACCCAGCAGTATGAAGCGCTTCGTGATGCTCTGGAAAAGATGAAGCTCAATGATGCCTCTCTTCAGTACGAACCTGAGACATCGACAGCGCTTGGATTCGGCTTCCGCTGCGGCTTTCTCGGCTTGCTGCATATGGACATTGTTCAGGAGCGGCTTGAGCGCGAACACAATCTGGATCTGGTCACGACCGTCCCCAGCGTGGAATACCACGTCTACAGGACAGACGGTACGATGGAACGCGTCGAGAACCCTGCGCTGATGCCATCACCGGTGCTCATAGACCGCGTTGAAGAACCCTACGTCAGAGCCCGCATCATGTGCCCCACCGACTACATCGGAGCAATCATGACACTGGGCACAGAGCGACGCGGAATTTACAAGGACATGTCCTATCTCGACACTACCCGTGTTGAGATACACTGGGAGTTCCCGCTGGCTGAGATCATCCTCGACTTCTTCGACAAGATGAAAACCGTAAGCCGTGGATATGCGTCGCTGGATTACGAGATGCTGGAGTACCGGTCCAGCCCACTGGTCAGACTGGATATGCTGATCAACGGCGATTCAATCGATGCGTTCAGTGTGATCGTGCACAGAGACAAGGCGTATGAATGGGGACGCAAGGTCGCGGAGAAACTCAAAGAGCTTATCCCGCGGCAGCTGTTTGAGGTCGCGATTCAGGCTACAATCGGCAACAAGGTAATTGCCCGCGAGACAGTAAAGCCTTTGCGCAAGGATGTACTTGCCAAGTGTTATGGCGGCGATATATCGCGCAAAAGGAAGCTCCTTGAAAAGCCGAAAGAAGGAAAGTAGCGGATGAAGCATGTGGGGCGTGTAGAGATTCCGCAGGAGGCATTTCTTGCAGTGCTGCGCGTCGACTGACACGCACTGCCGCTGAATCAGCATGTTCCTTGTAGTCCAGACTGCTTTCATCGGTGATATGGTGCTTACGACACCATTGATTGCACGTCTTGCTGAAATGGGGCCAGTGGATGTGGTTGCGACCCCTGTGAATGCACCCTTGCTCCGGAACAACCCCGCAGTGCGTGACGTGATTGTTTACGACAAGCGGGGCGCACACCGTGGGATACGTGGATTCCTGCATGTCGCAGCTGCAATCCGGCGGCGTGATGTAAACGGCCGCACAGTGCCGCGCGGCACGAAGCAGGCCTTTATGGCTCAGAGTTCAGTCCGGAGCGCACTGCTTATGCGTGCTGCCGGCATCCATGCAATTTCCGGATTCGCAACGTCGGACGCGAGGTGGCTGTATTCCGAAACGATCCCGTTCAACCGCGAATTGCATCACACTGCACGCCTGCTGTCGCTGGCCGGGCTTAACCAGCCAGGCGAGATTTCAGTGCGCCCACTGCTGTACCCAGCCGCTGTTGATGAAGAGGCCGCGCACCAGGTGACATCTGCCCTGTCGTCAGAGAGCGGCCGGTTCATCATGCTGGCACCGGGAAGCGTACTGGCAGACAAACGCTGGCCGTACTACGCGGAACTGGCAATACAGCTCGCTGCTTTGTACCCCGACTGCACAACAGTACTGACGGGCGGTAAGTCGGACCATGCGCTCTGCGAAGGAATTGTGAAAAGGACCGCGGCGGCCGGAGTGAGAGCGCCTGTCAATACCGCCGGTGTGCTGTCGCTCACTGGTACCGCGGCGCTTATGAAGCGTGCAATGCTCGTTGTGACAAACGATTCGGCACCCTTGCACCTCGCCTCTGCCATGAACACTCCAACCGTGGCTGTTTTCGGAGCTACGGTACCTGCGCTTGGCTTTGGTCCTCTTTCTGAACAGCAGGCCATTGTGGAGCGTTCCGGTCCGGATTGTCAGCCCTGCCGCACGCACGGGCTGTCGAAGTGCCCGGAGGGGCGATGGAAGTGCATCGGGCACATTACCGTGGATGAAGTCTTAGCCGCGGCGCGCACCCTCGTTGTCCCGGCTAAGAGCTGACCGAAGGCTGCCGACGGAATAGCTTACAGCAGCCACCCCGGAACCGACTTATCATACTTCAGTCACCATAAAGCCCAAACGCGAAGCCACACACAATGAGCGCAGACAGATATATCATCGGAGTCGACCTTGGTGGGACCAAGATCAGTGTCGGTGCAACTGACACTGAAGGTCAGGGGATGTATGGGCTGCACTCTGAGCCAACCCTGCCTGAGGAAGGTGCGACAAGTGTTATCAACCGCATATCGCGAATGGTACTCCAGACGATGTCGGAGACCATGCGCGAGACGGGCGCTGACAGGAAGTATTTCCTGGGTGTGGGCGTAGGCGCACCCGGTCCGCTTGATCGCAAGAAAGGCGTGGTAATTGTCACACCGAACCTTGGCTGGAAGGACGTGCCACTGCGCGACATGATCTCGTCACTTACAAAGCTGCCAGTATCGCTCGACAATGACGCCAACTGCGCCACGTACGGCGAGTGGTGGACGGGGGCGGCAAGGGGTGAAAAGAATGTCATCGGCGTGACAATCGGAACCGGTATTGGTGGTGGCCTGATACTCAACGGCGAGCTCTACCACGGCGCGAGTGATGTGGCAGGCGAAATCGGGCACACCACGATAGAACAGAACGGCCGGCGTTGCGGCTGTGGCAACTACGGCTGCCTTGAGGCGTATGCATCCGGACCTGCCATCGCAGACCGCGCCCGTGAAGCACTGAGCGATGATCTGAACTCAATTCTTCCGGCGCTTGCAGGCGGGGATGCGGCCATGATTACCGCTCAGACGGTTTACGCTGCCGCTGCCGAAGGGGATGCCATAGCGCGTGAAGTAGTGCGGGATACGGCACGCTATCTGGGTACCGGTCTCGCAAGCCTTCTAAACATCTTCAATCCCGGAGTCGTGGTGATTGCAGGCGGTGTGACCCAGGCGGGAGATGCGCTGTTTGAGCCACTTCGGGTGGAAGTCAGGAAGCGTGCATTCCGTCCGGCAGTGGAAGCCTGCCGTATAGTTCCGGGTGCACTCCCCGGTACAGCCGGCGTCGTAGGTGCTGCAGCCGCATTCCTGGCTGCTCAGAACCAATAAGGAGTGCTCCAGAGTCCGGCGTCCCAGGCAACAGACACGCAAAAAAGAAAAATCCGTCGTGTCGGAGTAATCGGCTCCATCGTATGGGATATCCATCTTGGGCGGGATCAACGTTCAGTCCCGGTGGAAGAATGGGGAGGTATTACATATGCCCTCTCAGCATTTGATGCAGCTCTCCCGGACGACTGGGAGATCGTTCCGATCATAAAGGTTGGCTATGATGTTGCAGAGCGTGCGCAGGCATTTATAAGCTCTCTGCGTCGCGCAGCCGCTGATGTACCTCTCATAGAAGTGCCGTATCCGAACAACCGTGTGGAGTTGCGCTACATCGACGATGAACGGCGCACCGAACGATTGAGCGGAGGCGTGCCGGGCTGGTCCTGGGCTGGACTCAAGCCCGTGCTGGAATCCGCCAGACTGGACGCACTGTACATAAATTTCCTGAGCGGCTGGGAGCTGGACCTTGAGACAGCGCGCCTTCTTCGCGAGTATTTTCCCGGCCCGATCTATTGTGACCTACACATGCTTGTGATGTCTGTCCAGCCGGACGGGTTGCGTGTAGCAGAGCCACTCCCGGATGTAGCCGCCTGGTGCAGTTGCTTCGACATCCTTCAGGTAAACGAAGAAGAGATGTCGATGATGGCACCGGACCCACTTGCGCTGGCAGCCACAGCCATGGCAGCCGGTACAGCACTTCTCTGCGTTACACTCGGCTCACGCGGTGCTATTTATATCGCCGCGCCAGGAATGTCGAAATTAACAGATGTGATATCCGCACGCGTGGATAGCGGGACTGACCGTCTCTCAACTTCATCCAGAGGGGGCCGTGGCTTACATGGCGCTGTGCGTACTGCGCTGGTGCCCGCCTTGGCAGCTGATGTTGGAGCAACGGGTGATCCGACCGGATGTGGAGATGTGTGGGGCGCGACCCATTTCTCAAGACTGCTTGCAGGTGATAACTTGGAGGACGCTATCGACGCGGCACATCTGGCTGCGTCGCGCAATGTCGGCTTCAGAGGGGCAACAGGCCTCTCGCATTACCTACGTGGGGAGTTAAGCACACCGTGACGACAGTTATCAGTCTGCCACCATCACTGGATGAACAATCGTTCGAAGTGGTGATTGAGCAGCTGGCGGAAGTTGCAGATGGCGCGAAGATCCTTCTGGATGCGCGCCATACACGCTGGTCGTCTCCATATGGCTTGACTGCTTTGCTTTGCATTCCGCAGGCTTATCCGGAGCGCATCGCATTTGCTGTGCCTGAGAACCCGGACACACTCTCCTACTGGTCGCGTGCAGGTTTTTTCCGGTATGCCGCCGAGCTCTATGAATTGCATGGTTCCGTGCCGCGCCCGCGTGCTGCGCATGATTCTGACGTCCTGCTCGAAGTAACGCCGATCTCGCGCAGCGAAGATGTGCACGGTGTTGTTGGCCGTATCCAGCAGAAGTCAGACGAAATACTCAGTGGTAAGCTGCACCTGGACAAGGTGTTTACCATGCCCTTTGCAATGACGCTGAGTGAAGCGTGCCAGAATATCATCGAGCACGCAGGACAGGGCGGCTGGGTGGCAGTACAGACCTACAATTTTGCACAAAGACTAGGCAGGCATGTCGTTGTCATTGCCGTTTGCGATGCGGGAATTGGCTTCCGGAAGTCCCTTGAGAGCGCACCGACTCATCGCCAGAGCGACAGATGGAACGATGCAAGAGCGCTTGAGGAAGCGGTGCTGAGTGCAAAGAGCCGGTTTTATTCGAAAGACTCCGGCCGCGGACAGGGATTGGCGGGGATACGGCGTTTCATCGGACGCTGGAACGGAAAACTTACTGTGCGGAGCGGAACTGCACGGATTGCAATCGCTCCTGACTGGGATCCGGACGAACCGATGCGCGAAGCCATGCCTTACTTTCCCGGCGCACAGCTGCAGATCGTGATCCCCGAACGTGCACAGGCGGAAAGCAGAAGCGCCTCCAGACGTAACGGCAACGCCGGAGGGGTTCCCGCGTGACACTCCATATCGACGTCGGCACAGTGCTTCGTACCACTGTGTGTGATCTGTACTCCAATCTTGTCACGCGTACTACAGGTGCAGCTGTCAGGATCGCGATTGAAAAGGCAGTCATGGAAAGCGGCGCACCTGTAATCACCACAATTGATTTCTCCCGGGTCAACCTACTGGACTTCTCGTGCGCTGACGAAATCGTTGCCAAGCTTCTGCTTCGCTACGCGCAGGAAGAGGATGCGCTAAGCGGTTACGTGCTATTCCGCGGTATACAGGACGCGCACCTGGATCCAATCGAAGCAGTACTTGAGCGACGCAAGCTGGCGCTGGTCTCGTGGCATGACAGTGGCGCAACCGTGCTCGGCTCCGTCTCCGAAGGCGAACGATACTGCTGGCAGACAGCATACCTGCGAGGGCCGTCGAGAAGTACTGAAATTGCAGATCTGCTCGGTTCCACCCTTGCATCTGCTGAAGAAAGACTGGAATTGCTGGTTTACCGACGCTTGCTGATGTTCAGTCAGGGTATTTTCACGGTGCCTGGCGCCTCGCTAAGCACTGCTTCAGGGCCGGAGGTACTGTGAAGACACCGCGGTTCCCAGGCGCCAGTGCGTCGCCCGTGCTTATGGTGATCGACAACATAGCCAGTTTTCCGGGCGACAGCGATCGCGGGCCCACTGTGTTTATCCGCAGCGATGACGCTGCAGTGAGGCTGTTGTCGGATGGTGAGTTGGCGCGTATCATCGCAGAGCGACGCTCCGAGCTGGCGGAGGTCCGGATCGATGATTCCCTGCCCCGCGGCGCCATCATGTTGCGCGATGTCCTTGGTGCCGTACCCGGAGAAATACTCCGGGTTATCAAGCCGGATATGGACAAGCCGGTCTCGCGCGCCTGAATGGTCTGCGTAAGACCTGTTCCGGTGCCGGATTCCCGACCAGCAGTCCACGTTGTCCCGTATGACCCAGCTGCCGGGAAATCGTCTTCAGTATATGCGACGCGGGTAACAGAACCAGCGCCAGCCTTAACTACTCTCACATGACCGACAAAGAGCCGCTGGGAGATCAGCACAGAGAGACAGAACTCAGGTCGGCGACGCAGGCGATTCATGGCGGGCGTACACAAAAGCGCCCCGGTGAGCCGGTCGTCACACCGTTGGTGCAATCCGTCAACTTTGTACAGGATACTGCGCCGGGAGCCAATGTTCTTTATACGAGGTACGGGAACACTCCCAACGCCGCACTGGTTCAGCAGCGCCTCGCACTGATAGAAGGAAGCGAAGATGCGCTGGTGCTTTCCACTGGCATGGGCGCCACCGCATGTACGATTCTTGCCTTGCTGCGACCGGGCGATCACCTGATAGCAAGCGCGTGGCTCTACGGCGGGACGCGCGCGCTCTTTGAGCGTGAGCTGCCGATGCTGGGCATCAACGTAACGTTTGTTGTTCCGACAGAAACCCGTGCATGGCGACGGGCCGTAACACCACGCACGCGTGTCATGTTCCTGGAGTCTCCTGTCAACCCTACGACACGGGTTCTGGATCTCGCGCCACTCCGGGCTCTTTCAGCTGAGCATGGCCTCGCACTCGTCATTGATTCCACATTCGCCAGCCCGGTGAATTTCAGACCCATCGAAGAAGGTGTGGATGTTGTAATCCATTCGGGAACGAAGTATCTGAACGGACACCATGATGCCATGTGCGGTGTCGTGTGCGGTACAACATCCGTTATCGACGAGGTTCGTCAGAAGATGATCCTGTGGGGTCAGGCGCCGGACCCATTCGCAGTCTGGCTTCTGGAGCGCGGAATGAAGACCCTCTTTGTGCGGGTGGAGCGACAGAATGCGAGTGCAATGAAGATCGCTGAATGGGCCTCGCAGTGTGGTCACTTCACATCAGTGCTTTACCCCGGGCTTGAGTCACACCCTGATCATCAGCTGGCAAAGCAACAGCTGAGTGGATTTGGCGGTATGCTTGGCGTTGTGGTCAAAGGAGGTGCCGACGCTGCCACGCGGGCGCTCGGCAGGCTCAATCTGTTTACCAGAGCTGCATCACTCGGTGGCGTTGATTCACTGGTAAGCGAGCCGCGTAACAGCTCACATGCACACTTAACCGCCGAGCAGCGCGCGGCTGTCGGCATAGCAGATGGGTTTCTCAGACTTAGCATCGGGCTGGAGGATCCGGATGATCTCATTGCCGACCTCGAACAGGCGGTGCGCTGACCGTGCGCGGAATCATCAGCCTTCTGAACGTCAGTAAGCAGTACCCGCACACCGGGATGCCTGCGCTTTCCAACATCAGTTTTGAAGTTGGCAAAGGAGAATTTCTTTTCCTTGCCGGTCACAGCGGTGCGGGCAAGAGCACGATCCTCCGCATGATGGCCATGATCGACCGGCCAACTGACGGTGAAATACGGGTCGCCGGATTTTCCAGCAAAAGTATCACCCCGCGTCAGATACCCGAGATGAGGCGTCGCCTTGGGATTGTCTTCCAGGATTTCCGTCTGCTCCCGGATCGTACGGCCGAACAGAATATCGCATTCGCACTTGAAGTAACCGGTGCGCGTGCGGATACAATCAGCGGCAGGGTTGCCCGCGTACTTGGGCAGGTTGGTCTGGCATCGAAGGGTACCGCACTTCCGCACCAGCTGAGCGGAGGCGAACAGCAACGCGTTGCCATTGCGAGGGCCATTGTGAACGAACCGCTGGTGCTCCTCGCCGACGAACCGACCGGCAACCTGGACGAAAAGGCATCAAGAAGTATTCTGCAGCTGCTGCGCGATATCAACGCGCTCGGCACGACGGTGGTTATGGCGACTCACGACATTGCACTGATCGGGCGCAGCCGCTTCAGGTTCATCGAGCTGGATAACGGAAACGTTATACACGACGGTCACGATCTGGAACGCCTGGCATCTGATGCCCAGAGGTGGAGATGAATCTGACGCTTCGTGAAGTCCGTCTGGCTTTCGTTCGCGCTCCACTCCTCGGGGTGCTCAGTGTTCTTACCATCGCATTCAGCCTCTATGCCTTCGGTCTGTATGGCCTGATCGCGATGAACATCAACGATGCGCTGAACGCGGTGGAAGAGCGTGTCGAGATCCGCGCGTTCATCCGTGACGATGCACGTGAACTGTCCGTTGACACACTTATCAACGAGGTGCTCAGGCTTCCGGAAGTCATGAGTGCACAGTTCGTAACGCCGGAATCTGCGTTCGTACGTGCCCGGGCCGAACTTCCCGAGTTCGCCGATGTCATGGAAGGCACAGTGCTCCCCGGTTCAGTTGAAGTGCGCCTTAAGGAAGGGTACCGGGATCCGGTTTCAGTCCGGCGTGTTGCCAACATCGTCGAACGTTACGTCGTGGTGGATGACGTAAGGTACGGGCGTGAGTGGGTGGAGAAGCTTTACCATCTGCGAAGCATAGCGAGTGTCGCCGGGCTCGGGCTCGGCGCCGTTCTCGCTCTTGTTGCGGCAATCATCATCGGTTCTGCCATCCGTGTTGCGGTGCTTGCCCGGGCGCGCGAGATCGAGATCATGCGACTCGTTGGTGCGACTAATGCGTTTATCAGGCGACCTTATCTGGTTGATGGTGTAATCAAGGGTGTTCTTGGCGGATTGATCGCACTGGCTCTGGTTGCCATTACCAATAACGTTGTGTCGAGCACGCTCGTGAGCACCAGGTTTTTCGACAATTCAATGATCGCTGCGGGCGTCGCCGCGGGTGCACTGATCGGTTTCCTGGGCAGCCTGATTTCAGTCAGCCGTCACCTGCGTGCGGACTGGCCAGGCGAGTGAACGGTTTCATGACAGAGCTCCCATCAATGACGCGAGCCGGGCTGAGCGCACTGTCGAATCTCAGGACGGGCATGCCGGCGCGCAGGGCCCATATGGTGGCGGCGCTCGTAATTGCAGTTGCTGTATCCGGCGCGCCTCTCGTGCGCGCCGCTGCGCAATCTGGTACGCAATCCACACTCGAGCGGCTCCGTCAGCAGCAGAATGAACTCGAAAAGATGCGTAAGGAACGCGCGGATCTCGAGAAGCGGATGAACGAACTCCAGCGGAGCGCACGTTCAATCGGAGCGGAACTTGCCAACCTTGAAAAGCAGACACAGGCTACATCCCGACTTGTCACAGCGCTCGACGGACAGCTGGGACAGATCCAGCTCGAAGTAGCTGCCAGCAACGCCAACCGCGCAAACGCAGAGCTGGAGCTGAGTCGCCGGCGTGCCGCTCTGCAGCGCCGCCTGGTGGATGTTTACAAGCGTGGAACACTCTACGACGCCGAGGTCATGCTTTCCGCACAGACGTTCGGTTCACTTGTGGCCCGGTATAAGTATCTCTTTGAACTCACACGCAACGATCAGCGTGAACTGGACCGCGTCGAGGGGCTTCGTAACCAGATCGAATCCCAGCGTGACCTGCTGGTAAAGCTGCAAGCGGAGATTGAGCGCAATCGCGATGAAAAAGAACGTGAGCAGCGGCGTCTCACACAGTTGGAGCAGCAGCGGCAGCGATCACTTACAGTTGTCCAGCGCAACACAGCGCAAACCAGGGCGCGGCTGCAGCAGATCGCAAAAGACGAAGCCCGCGTTGCCAGCATTATCAGCAACCTTGAAACCGCGCGACGCCGCGCTGAGCTCGCACCCAATGCAGCACCTGCTGCGCCATCATCCATACGCACATCCGATCTGGGTAAACTGGATTGGCCGGTGGATGGAACCGTACTTTACAGCTTCGGCCGCGTTGTTAACCCCAACAACACCACCACGCGCTGGAACGGCATGGGAATCGAAGCCGGCAGCGGAACGCCGGTAAGGGCTATCGCTGCCGGCGAGGTTGTTATGGCAGATCAGATCGGTACATACGGTCAAACTGTGATTCTGCAGCACGGCGGCGGTGACTACTCAGTGTACGGCTCTCTTGCACGCATCAACGTCCGCCAGGGTCAGAAGCTGCAAAAGGGTGATATCCTCGGCACCGTCGGCAGTGCCGATCCGGACCTTCCGCCGCACCTACACTTTGAAATTCGCCCGAAAGGGCGTGCCGTTGACCCTCTGGACTGGCTCCGGACCAAAGGCGGCAGGAACTGATTTATGCCAGTTGCAAAGAAGAAAGCAAAGCAAGCTGCAGCACCCGCTGTTCAGCATGATTCCGGTGATGCAAGCCGGGACAAAGCTCCACTGGGAGCACACGTGTCAGTCGCAGGAGGCACCTGGAATGCAGCGGCCAGAGCCGCAGAAATCAATGCTACAGGTATACAAATTTTCACAAAACAGGCCAACAGGTGGGCCGAGCGTGAAGTTACGGACGAGGAAGCCGCAAAGTTCCGCGAAGCAATCGCTGGAACAAAAGTGCGGTGGATCTGCGCGCACGATTCCTATCTCATCAATCTGGCCTCACCTGAACCTGCACTGAGAGCACGTTCGATCGAAAGCTTCATTGCTGAGCTCCGTCGGTGCAATGCACTCGGCCTGGACGCTGTCGTTTCGCATCCGGGAAACTTCATCGATGACAGGGAAGCAGGGATTGAACGCAATGCCACAGCAATTGCGACGGCTCTGGATCAGGTTGCACCGGGTACAAGGCTCCTTATGGAGCTGACCGCAGGACAGGGTACCGTTATCGGTTCTACCTTTCAGGAGATGGCACTGCTGCTGGAGATGATCGGGAGCAGCTATGAGGACAGAA
>CAZDMG010000029.1:0-25181 GCA_964506655.1 uncultured Gemmatimonadaceae bacterium | reverse complement strand
CACTTCTACAATCACTTCTACAATCACTTCTACAATCACTTCTACAATCACTTCTACAATCACTTCTGCAAAGCAGTGGTGGGGATCGCCATATGCGCATCCGGTCTGGCTGCGCAGGATGCCCAGATACTGCTCGCCGGTGAGACCGGTGAACGCACACTCGTGATCCAGGTGGCCGCCGTCGACAGCGCCGTTAAGTTCTGGACGGCAGAAGGTCGCTTGAATGGCAAGCAACTCGCCGTTGACCCGCGTCCTGCGCTCTCTATTATAGGCGGGAGCAGGCGACTCCCCGCCGAACAGCAGAATCGGCCAGCAGCACGCTCTGCCGACGCAGTGCAGAAACTCACGAACGCGCTTGGTGTCCGCCCCGCTACAGCTGAAGAAATCACCCCCTGTGCAGACGGCCGCGGCTGCTCGTATACCCCCGGGCTCGCCTTGCTTATTATTGGTGAGCCGACAGTCTCAGGCGACACCGCAACCGTTGTTATCGGGGTGTCGGTTGTGTTTGAGGATCAGCGTGGAAACCTGCGCCCCGCCGCGACGTATCAGAGAGTATCGCTGGCGCAGATCGGCGGTACGTGGCGTCCAATACAGTTGAAGGTCGCCGGCGAGGGTTAGGAGCTGTTCGTTCACGCGTCAATGATTTGCAACAGCGTGGCGAGCAATGTAGGGTTTGAATACAGCAGTCAATCGTCATGAATAATCTGATCAGGGACTCATGCGAATCCTCAACATCCTGCTGACCGGTTTGGCAGCTGTCACATTCGCAACCACGACAACACACGCGCAGCAAAGCATTGTGCTGACTGCGACTGATGCCGAAGGCATAATCATCAAAGCAATAGAAGCTGTACTGACGGACTCCGCACCATTTGGAACCGGAGTGCCGTCAACTGAGCCGCTCTATCTGGACTCAACAACCACGTTTGCGAATTTTCGCGAGTCAGGTGTCCGGGGGCAAATTTCGCTTGGCAGGTCGTTTACAGCTGGGCGCACTGTAACAATTGCATCCCGTACCGCGATCCTTGATTGCCCAACACCATCTATCTCGAGCGATTGCAGCTTTCGCACCGCTGGCACTGCGATCTGGCTGGGTAAGCCCACTGAAACTGCTGGCGAACTGGAAGTAGTCGTGCATGTGATGCGACCCGCTCCTGCACTAAGCAGGTTGCCCGGTAAGCTGACTGGCTTTTCGGTGCATGTAATACTGAGCAAGGGCGCTGACGGCTCGTGGGCTGTTGCCCGGACCGGGAAGGTCGTCACTGCATAACAGATAGGACCCTTGCGCAGCGGGGGGGGGGGGGGGGGGCCTAAGATTGAAACTGAGGTGGCTGGTCGCCGGTGTGTTTTTACGGACAACCGGAGGCGCCACCCCATGACGTCCGTTGAATCCAACCACTTAATGCCAACGTACGGTGTACCATGAGGCGCTTACGTAACTGTCTGACGGGGCTTGCTGCTCTCGGCTCACTTGCGGCCGCAACAACCGCGCGCGCTCAGGTTACCGATGCCGCCACTGCAGCGCCAGACAGTATTGTTGGCCTCGTTGTAAACAGCTCCGGCGCGCCTGTTGCAGATGCGTTCATGGTACTCACCCGTGCACCCGATGCTGAAACCAGCACAACAAGCACAGATGCCGCAGGGCGATTCATTTTCCGGAGCCCCGGTGGTACCGGCGAATATGGCCTGATGGTTACCGCCGTCGGCTACCGGCCGTACAGACAACGCCTGCTCTTCATCGCCGGTCGCTCGTTCGCAATCACTCGCGTTGTACTCGACTCGCTTGTATCAACTCTTGATGAAGTCCGTATAGTAGCCGAAAGAGTACCGCCGGAACGACCGAGTGTGCTCATTCCTCCTACCGGTGCAATGGCAGGCCTTGCAGATGGCTCCGCTGCAGCACTCTCGCCACTCCTTTCATCTGTACTCGACCTGGCGCGCACATCACTGGCAGGCACTCAGAGTGCTGATGGCTGGTCTGTTGCAGGACTCTCCGGACGCGAATCACAGACTCAGCTCAATGGCATGCTCTTCCGTGGCGCAGAACTCCCGACATCGCTTCCCAAAAGTGTCAGGCTCGCCGCCAGCACATGGGATATCACCAACGCAGGGTTCAGTGGTGGGCTTATCGCAATTGATATCCCTCTCGCCGGAGAGTTCGGACGTGTAAACATGCTTTCAAGTGGTGGCTGGCAGTCTGGTGGCACCTCACTCCCGGGGAGATCGGGTTCATTTCCGCCGCAGTTCGCGCTCGATCTGGGTGGCGCCGCACGTAACGCGGCCGGCACATCAGGTGTAACCTTCGGATTGCGATTGGCTGCGCAGGGTATGTATGCCGCTACTCTCAACTCAGCCGGCGACGACATGCTCACTTCGCTGGGCGCGAATCCCGATGGTGCGCATACCGCATCGCAGTGGATGAATACACACTTCCCGGAACCACAAGCTTCTGCTTTCAGCCCGAATGCAGCACTCTCTTTTTCGTCGGTAACACGGATCGACCCAAGGATTCAGAACCGCCTCTCCAACTCTTTCATGCTGGCGACGAATCTGAATATCACACCACGGTCGCTCTGGGATCCGCTCACACTCTACAGCAGGGAAAGCTCGCAGCGCAATGCAGACGCGGTGCTGCAGTGGAACAGGGAAGACAGCCGCGGGCAACGCTCAAGGTGGGAGTCAACAGTAAGTCTCACGCTGTCGCGCAATGAGTCTGTACCGCTCGTTGAAAACGGAACCCGACTCCGGGTCAATACCATTTCATCTGTCTCCGAGAACCAATACGGAACCGCAATTGAACTCGGCGGCGCACCACCTGAAAGTGGAGATCGGGTTGTTGCCGAGGGCCAGCTCATCCGCGATGCCTTTGCAGGAAAGGGCGAGAGTCATCGCACCCGACTTCTGGTTGCGTCGCGCGTAGATGCGCTTCGTTCCAACAAGCCTGCCATTTCAGGTATGATGTCATTCAACAGCGTCGATGCACTGTCGCTCTTTCAGCCTGAGTATCTGCAGACCGTGCAGCTGCCAGGCGATATTACTGCATCGGCGGTACGCGTATCGGCAGGTGCGGGCGACGAATGGCGCGTGGCACCATCGGTCCGGTTGCAGTATGGGCTGCGGACAGATGTCAGTCACCTTGCCGGTGGCAACAGCAATACACTGCCATTGCGCTGGTCATGGTCACCACGCATTGGTATGTCGTGGCAGGTCCGACCGAAGACAACAGGCGAGGGGTACTCCACATCGCAACTCTTCAGTCGCCAACTGGTGCCGGCGGGGCTCCTCCGTATGGGGGTCGGCGTCTTTCATCGTGACCTGGAGCCCGACGACGTTGTCCGCTTCGGATCGGCCGGGAATATAATTTCCCGCAGTTGCGTAGGTGCTGCACTGCTCACACCATCATGGGCCGGCATCATGCCGGAGGCTCTCGACGCTGCCTGTGCTGCGTCCGGCAACAGTATACTTCGCGAATCACAACAGATCATTGATCGCTCGTACCGTCCACCATCAAGTATAAGAGCAACCGGCAGCTACCTGAGCAGCATCGGGCGCATGGACGTTGAAGTCGGCGGCCTCCTGAATCTGGCCAGCGGACACTCAAGGCAGGTCGATCCTTCGGTAACAGGAGCTCCGCTTTCACTTCTCTCAGGTGAAGGAGGACGGGGGTTCTTTGCTCCCGATTCTGCGATTGTTTTGAGCACCGGCCTCGTCCGACGCGATCTGGTTGCAGCAGGAAGTGCACAGCAGTGGCGTACACTGAGCGACCTCGGTTCCCGTACCATGCAGTTCACCACGCAGCTGTCACCGCGCTGGTGGGCGGATGGCAGTCAGGTAGTAAGAGTGGGCTATACTTTTACGAAAACGCAGCTGCGCGCAAGTGGGTGGGAGAGCGATGCGTTCGGAGATCCCAACGCCATTCACACATCACCGGGACGGATGCCGCTGCACCAGTTCCAGGCTGAACTCGGCAAAGAACTGAGATATGTCAACGTAACACTCTGGCTCCGGACCAGCTCCGGCAGTCGCTTTTCGCCGTTGGTGGCCGGAGACGTGAATGGCGATGGCATAGCATCGAATGACCGGGCATGGCTGCCGTCACGACAGGAACAGAACCCGGAGCTGTGGAGTCAGATAAATGAGCTCTATTCCACGGCATCTTCTTCAACGCGGCACTGCCTGGATGAACTGAGAAGCCTGCCGGGTAAAGCGGCGGTCTGCACAACGCCATGGTCATTCCTCACCGCAATGGCTGTCACAACAGAGATGCGTTATCTGGGTCTGGCCGACAGAGGAAGCATCAGGCTTTATATCGAGAACGCAGGTGCACTCGCTCAGTCACTGTTCGGTATTCCGGAATCCAGGGGCTGGGGTGCAACGTCATCTGTGAACCCGTGGTTGCTGCGCCCCGTTCAGTTTGATGCAGACAGGCGGGCCTTCAGCTATGCTGTGAATCCTGCGTTCAACAAACGTCCGTTGGGTGCAGGTGGCGGCGGTGGTTACAGAATCTCACTGGCAGTTGAGATGCCACTCAGTGCGCCGATCCAGCAGCAGCAGGTAAAACGGTGGCTGGCAGTGCGCGGTGTCGGCAAGAGGCTGCCGGCAGATACGCTTGCGGTGCGTTTCGCACGAAATGTACCGCCGCTGTATGAAACAATTGTTCTGGTACAGGAAGACCTGCTGCTGTCAGCAGAACAGCGGGATTTGATTAGTGCACGCCGTTCAACATTCGAAACGTCTGTGGATGAGGTGTGGATGAATCTGGGCAGGTACCTGAGCGCCCTGCCGGCCTCCTTCAACGTTGAAGATGCAGCCGCGAAAGTTGAGGCTGCAGCGGACGAAGTATGGGAGATGAACAGGCTTGAAGCGCATGCATTGCGCGACCAGTTGACTCCTATTCAGCAGCTTCTGCTCCCTGCTGACGTTCGTTCACTCATGGCTGCAGAAAACAGACTCAAACGGCGTATCATTTACTACTGAGCACAACACAGCGTACCAAACAGCGAGTCAAACCCACAACAAGGAGTCCAGTATGTTTACAACCTTACTAGCCGCCTCTTTTGCCCTCCTGCCACAGGATTCAATTACGGTTGAAGTTTCGATCAAGCCGCCTACCGGGAAAGCCACCGTGCAGTGGGTGATCCGGGATTCCGCCAACCGGCCAGTGGATACCGGTGAAGGCGCGACAAGTTTTGAAAGGAAGCTGCTGGAACAGTGGTTCCTGGTGTGCGGCGTGGGTGCAAACGAATGGGTGACAGTCGACGTAGCCTTGAAAGGTAGTGGCAAGAAAATCACCACTACCTCGCACTGCATAAAGGTCAGCTACATCGGGAAAGTCCTGAGAGCTGACGGCTACGTTCCGGATGCACCCGGTGCCGCAGAGGTTCCTAACGCTTTGAGGCTATAACTGAATCCCGGATCGCCTTGAACTCTGTCCCGGCTTTCCACTCGGGCCAGTCGGTGCCATTTGCGACACGGAGTCCAACGAGCATCAGCGCACGTGAGTCATCCACAGCACCACTCAGATCCCAGTCCGGCTTGATGTCATCCGAGGGCTTGTGGTAGTCCTTTTCGGTGTACTCGTTGCGCTTTTCTTCGCCGTAACCTGCTGGTTTGCCGATGAAGGTCACGCCTGCATCGGTGTAGAGCGCCGGTACGCCTTTCTTGGCGAACTCAAAGTGATCTGAGCGGTAAAAGAAACCCTTTCCTGGTTCCGGGTCGGGGATAAGCGTGCGCTTCATCGGCTTCAGTACATCGGCAAGGATGTCATCAAGTGTTGAGTTGCCAAGCCCAACAACAGTTATATCGCTTGTGCTTCCCCAGGTGTTGGCCACGTCGATGTTGATATTCGCGAGCACGTGGTCGAGTGGAACAAGTGGGTTCTCAGCAAAATACTTGGCGCCAAGTAGCCCCTGTTCCTCGGCGGTGACAGCGAGGAACATGATCGAGCGCTTGGGTTTTTCGGCGAGCTTTGTGTAAGCGTGGGCAATCTCCAGCAGGCTTGCAGTACCTGACGCGTTATCGGCAGCGCCGTTGTAGATCTGATCGCCGGGAAGTGTCGGGTCCATGCCGAGGTGATCCCAGTGGGCGGTATAGATCACGTATTCATTGCGGAAGCCCGGGTCGGAACCTTCAACCACGCCTACCACATTCTTTGACTGAACGCGCCGCCGGCTGTTCTCGATATGAAACGTGGCGGTGGCGCCGAGTGATACAGGGCGGAAATCGCTGCGGGTGGCTGCCTTGCGGAGCGAATCCAGGTTGAGCCCGGATTTGCTGAACAGCTCCTGTGCCTTGTCGAACGTAATCCACGATTCCACGGGAACACGTCCGGCGTTGCCGTCGGGGCTTACGATATCAAAGTTTTCGCGTCCCCAGCTGCCGCTTACAACTTCAAACGGGTAGCCAGCTGGTCCGGTCTCATGAATGATTACGGCTGCAGATGCACCTTTGACGGACGCGATTTCGTATTTGTAAGTCCACCGGCCATAGTAGGTCATTGCATCGCCTTTGAATATCGACGCGTCCAGCTTTGAAGGATCGTTCGGGTCCGGTACAGCAGGATCGTTGATGAGCATGACGATCGTTTTGCCGCGCACATCCACATCCTTGTAGTCGTCCCAGCTGTATTCAGGTGCGACGACACCATAGCCGACAAATACTATGTCCGACGACACATCGATCACGGGCTTGTCCTGACGGGTTACGGCCACGTAATCGTTTGGAAATGCGAGTGATACAGTACCGCCCTTGGTGCTGAACGAAGCAGTGGGTTTACCCGTGATCCCCAGGAGTCCGACCTCCTGTATGTAACTGCCATCCGGGTTCCCGGGAGCCAGCCCCATGTCTTTGAACTGCGCTGTGAGATAGGCAATGGTTTTGTCTTCGCCAGGAGTGCCCGGTGCGCGTCCTTCGAGGGAGTCATCGCTCAGGACCCGTATGTGATCGAGTATTCCTTCAGCAGTAATGGATTCGAGCGCTGCATTTTCACCGGCAGATGGCGGTGTTGGCGCGCGGTCGCCTGCACATGCAGCGACAGCGAAGAAGGCGGCAACGGCTGCGAGAGTCGTTGCGCGCCCTGGAGTTCTGGATGATCTGGACACGTCGAGAGAGGAGCGGAGAAGGGAAGGAGAGAAAGGGCTGACTGCTACCAGTCGAGGCGGAGGATCCTGCCATCGGCGCCTGTGATCCAGGCCGTACGTCCGGCTGCAGTGGCACCGGTGAAAATGTCACTGGTGATGGTGTGCCATGTGTGCCCGGTGTCGTTGGACCAGAAGGCACCACCGTAGCCGACAGCCACCATCGCCATGTCAGTGGAATTTAACGAGACCGCAGGGACGATGGTAATTCCGGCCAGGGAGCCTGGGAGGGGAGGCCTTGTGAGAAGTTCCCACGTGCTGCCGCCGTCCCTGGTGATGCCGACAGTATTGGACGAGGTATCGTTGCGCAGGTGGCTGATATCGGCGGCCACGGCAACACCGGTGTTGCTGTCGATGAAGCTGAGTCCTGTAAGGCCGGCCACAGCACCGCTAACGAAGGGCGTTTCAGTGGCCTGCCAGCTCCTGCCTGCATCAGTGGAGCGGAAGAGCCGGGCAGCTGGCGCGCCGGTTGCAACCCAGCCAGTGAACGGGTCGGAATGCGTTACGCACTGTCCGCTGGCCGCAAACGCGCCTTCACCATCGAGTGGGGCGGGGACAGCAGTACTGTCGAGCAGGTTCCATGTCTCTCCACCGTTGTCTGTGCGGAGGATGCGGGTGCGGTTCCCTGTGGCATCACTGTAAGCGACCCCGGTTGATGCATTGAACATGGTGAAGCAGTCGTAGAACGCATCCGGGTCGTTGTTGATGAACTGCAGCGTCCACTTAGCGCCGCCATCTGTTGTGTGATAAATGCGCGACTTGCTGCCGCTTCCGGCCGACATGACCCACGCGGTATCAGCGTTCAAAGCGTGTACGTCGCGGAACTCCAGGCTATCGCCGGCAGGAGATGATATGCGTTCCCATGTCTCGCCGCCATCCAGGGTGCGTACAATTGCACCGCCATGTCCGGAGGCCCAGACAACCTGCTCATTTGCAGCATGTGCTGCCTGGAGGAGAGTGGTGGCGCCACTTGTCTGCGGAGTGATGCGCGGCTCAGCGGGTGGCGTTGCGTCCGGTGTGCACCCATGCAGCAGCGCGGCTATCGGGAGGAGGGTGGCGGCAGCGGCGGCCCTCAGGGCAGGGACTGAGCTCATGGTTGAGTGTACAGCCGCAGATCAGCACGGTGCAAGTGGCTGTGTAGTCGGTTACTTGCCTGGTCTCACTTGCTGATCGCATCAATTGATACGCTCTTAGGTGGCGCGTCGAGCATTCCGGGTGCACTGCTGCTGCGGGATGGGCAGGTTGGTATCCTGCTAAGCAATACCCAGGAATTAATGGTGATTGCGAACGATGCGATTTCGTTGCGCGTGGGCTGAGTCGGGAGTGGTCCGGGTGAGTTCCGCAGCGCATTGGGTTTGCGACCTCCACGATGACGGCACCGCCAGCAACACAGGAATTCAGGTGGATGGTGATGAGACCTTTGTGGGTGAACCCATAGCGCGCGGTTTTGCACCTGTCAGTACGCCACCATTTGCGCGAAAACATGTGGCCGCTGTTTACGGCAACAACATACTGACCGCTGACAATTCCCGTTTTGAGATAACTGCGCATGACACCACTGGTCGTACGTTATCGGTGGATAATGGATATCTCCGATGGCCAGGTGCTTTATGCGACAGAGAACAGCGATGGAATTGTCGAGTTGCGGTTAACGAGCCTTGAAACGCGAAGCCGATGAATCGATATCAAGCAGGGGGCCGGCGCCTTTGACTGCCAGAAATGCAATAAGAATGAATACGATGGCTACGAATCGAAGTGCGTGAGGATCCGAGCTCAGAAGCAGTGGGTATGTTGGCAGCATCATTGAGAGATGCCAGTCTGCATCGATCCTGGAATACACGTCGGGCACGAGGGTCTGCCGGCGATACCTGAAGACTTTAGTTGCGAGGAACAGGCCATATGCAGCGCCGATGGCCGCAAGACTGCTGATAAGCAGGTAGGACCGCCATGGGGCCGCCAGCAGCGCAGCCGCGTTTATGATAAAAGGCAGTACGGCGTACCTTGTCCAGTTACGTTCCGGGGTGGATACGTTCGCTCCAACGTGAGCGGTGTTCATTAATAGTACTCCGGATATCCTTGATATCCCGAAATAGCCCATCAGTCTCCGGCAGACCATGGCACCAGCGTCACGATACAGACTGGATTGATCCGGACTGGTTATACATTGAAGCTATGCAGTTATTCTGACCGCAGCAAGTAAGTCGCAGGTCAGAGGTAACCGCAGCATGGTACAGGGTTCGGAAGGTAGCAGGATGCCTGCTGTTGCTACTTGGCCGGCTCCGTGATGACTCTCAGCCTGATGCGGTACGTACCCTATGGTGATACAGCCGGACCAAGGCGTCGTATCCATGCGTCGTCCTCATTCCACTCGGTTACCCAGATATCGGTACCGGTGTGAACGATTGTTCCGAAGCTGCGATGCCGCGGCAGATAGCATTGACGCGGCCCCAGGGCCGCTGACGCAAGTATGGAAATGCACACCTCCCTGCTGCCTGGTACTGAATTCAATACGACAACAGCCTGATCTGCTTTGCCTGGTATGAACGCAGCTGCCCTTATCTGTGGAATGAAAGACGGAAAGCTTATGTCACCAATGATATCATCAACGACGCGGTGGAACTCGCGCCTGAGATCCGGGGCATAGTGCAGTGCTTCCATCTCATCGTCGGTTGCATTCCGTATTGAATCGCGCAGAACCGATGCGTGGTTGCGTGTGAGTGCAACTCCCTTGCTGCTTAGTGGCGTCGTCCTGGCTATGGAACTGCCGGCCACCACAGTCAGCGAATCTGCACTCCGCCAGATCAGGAGGGGGCCAGTGCTTCCAGGCACCATCGCAGGCGGCTGCGTATAGGGAACCCGGATATTACTCCGCAGTGCGCCTCTGCTCCTTTCGATACGGTTAGTGCCGACCAATCTTCCTATGGTGTCGAGGCGCGAGCCATCTTTGGTAACTCTGAATATCAGCAGTGAATCGACTGTCAGCGGTGTTTGTGTCCTCCCTTGTCTTTCCAGCGAATACCAGAGCGTATCTGCCTTGCACCAGGCATCCACGACGCGTCCTCTTACCAGAGTGGCGGCTGGCAGTGATGTAACAGTTGGCGAACCGGAGCCATCTGGGTTGTACCAGGTCGCCCTGAGAAGGTCGGCGTCAATCCAGCCGGCACTGTCCTGACATCCGAAGACTCTGGAAGCGACCCGCATATCGCCAGGACCACTGCCGAGTGAGCTCATCGGCTTCGCAATCCCACTTTGGAGATCAGCAATTGCAAGGCGCTGTCGTGCACCCGTGATCCATGCGAAGCGCCCACCAGCCAGTGCGACCTGAGAAGCTTCGTACACCTCGGCGTCGCTCAGCGAGATTGAATCAGCGCGGACAGAACCGAAAGCCGCAGCTTGCGGAACGATCGGAGCGACCGTGGTTGAGACAGTGAAGAAGTATGCCAGGAGGAGGGAGAGTACAGTCATTTCCACGAAGATATCCTCCGGATTACGGTGGCGCGAGTAGGTGCTGAGGGTAGGAGCTGCAGGTACAGTGTGCCAACGGAGCGAACGCTGTGGCCATCTAAGGGTGCGAAAGCACGGTGGTATTGCGGAAACGATCCGCCAGCTGCACCTTGATCCAGTTGGGCCGGCGCTTGATAACAGATTGCTTTAAAGAGGGATGTGTTAGGTGCAGAAAACGATGATATGACAGTTATTGGTACGAGTGATACCGGCTGCCCGGGGTTTTGTTTCTCACTGAGTGCATGTCTGCTCGCAGCATTTGTGCTGGGCGCATGCAGCGGTGGTGCTGACAGCGCAAAACCCACCGTCGATGCTTATGAACTTGTGCACGATCTCACCATTGGAGCGGACGATGATGTGATTCTTGGTGATGTCCGCGGCCTGGCAGTTGATGCCTGGTCAAGGGTGTACATTTTTGATCACTCAACTAATTCAGTGGTAGTGGTTGACAGCAGTGGCCGGTTGATCAGAAAGATCGGAAGGCGAGGCAATGGGCCAGGCGAGTTCATCGGAACGGGAATTGCCATAGGTCCTGGCGAACATCTGTTCGTGTATGATCCGCAGCAGCGGCGTCTCTCTGAGTTTGATACATCAGGTACGTTGGTCAGGGATCACCGGTATACGGCGACGGGCTACGGTCCCTGGGTGGGCGGCATTGATTCCCTGGGGCGTCTGGTGCACACCCAGTCGGCGATAAGGGATCCACGCGATACTGTCGTCAGGGAACAGATCCAGACTGTGAATCTGAAGACAGGCAACGTTGAGGCGGTACCGTTACCCAACTGTGAGTTTGGTACTGACGCAGTGAGGCATGAATTTGGCTTCGCGATGCGACCGTTCGGGAAGCAGAGCTTAACGTATGTTGATCCGAATGCAGGCACGTGGTGCGCATCCACCGAGCAGCCGGTTGCATGGTTCACTCCATTCGGTGATACGATCCCAACCGATTCTGTTGTGGGGCAGGGCACCGCACGTCGTGTAACGGTTGCTGAATACCGTGCGAAGCTTGAGGATCAGGTCGGCCGGGTACCGCCTCAACTGCTTAAGGAGTTTCGGGACCAGATGCCGGAGTTCAAACCATTTCTGCGCAGGGTTTTCCGCGGCGGAGATGGGCGCGTCTGGATGTGGCTGGACGATACATCAGGAACGCTGTTCAATGTATTCGATGGCGGAAGTGAGCCGGTGGCAACGTATCGCGTCGCTGAAAATATTGGAATCAAATATCCTCCGCTGCCGGTTATCAGGGACGGTGTTATATGGACTGCAGGAATGGATAGTAATGACGTACCCGTTGTGTTCAGGTTCCGGGCGGTGAGGTTAAGGGAGGATTGAAAGCTTTGCGGGAAATCCGTATCAGTATTCTTGCAACAGTATTGCTGCTCCCATCCATGGTGCTGGGCGCATGCAGCGGTGGTGCTGACAGCGCAAAACCCGCCGTCGATGCGTACGAACTCGTACACGAGCTCACCATCGGAGCGGACGATAAGACTGTATTCTTTGGAGCGATTGAAGGCCTGACTGTTGACCAATGGGGGAGACTTTATGTATTTGACGGAAGCCTGAGTTCCGTCTACATGTTCGACTCTACCGGTGCGTTGGTAAGACGGATTGGCCGGCGTGGACAGGGGCCAGGAGAATTCCTGGGAGCCGGTATAGCAACCGGTGCTGACGGACATCTCTTTGTTTATGATCCG
Organism: uncultured Gemmatimonadaceae bacterium; assembly: GCA_964506655.1. Lineage (GTDB taxonomy): Bacteria > Gemmatimonadota > Gemmatimonadetes > Gemmatimonadales > Gemmatimonadaceae > Gemmatimonas. The sequence continues at coordinate 12,847 of CAZDMG010000029.1, read as the reverse complement.
CAGCAGCGACGGCTGTCTGAATTCGATTCAGCAGGTGCACCTGTCAGGGATCATCAATATCCTGCCACAACTTATGGGCCGTGGCAAGGAGGTATCGACTCCATCGGCCGCCTTGTGCACAGACAATCAGTAATCAATAAACCAGACGATACGACCAGCAGATGGCAGATTCACATTGTTAATCTCGCTACAGGGCACATAGATAGAGTGCCATTCCCCCCGTGCAGCCTGGGCGATGACGCAGTAAGGCATGAGTATGGTTTCGCAATGCGGCCATTCGGGAAGCAGAGTTTAACGTATGTTGATCCGAATGCGGGCACGTGGTGCGCATCCACCGAGCGGTCGGTCGCATGGTTCACTCAATTCGGCGATACAATCCCAACCGATTCTGTTGTTGGGCAGGGCACTGCACGTCGTGTAACAGTTGCTGAATACCGGGCGAAGCTGGAGGATCAGGTCGGCCGGGTACCGCCTCAACTACTGAAAGAGTTTCGGGATCAGATGCCGGAGTTCAAGCCATTTCTGCGCAGGGTTTTCCGCGGCGGAGACGGGCGTCTCTGGATGTGGCTGGACGATACATCAGGAACGCTGTTCAATGTTTTCGATGGCGGAAGTGAGCCGGTGGCAACGTATCACATTGACAAACGCTTCAACCTCTCTACGTGGCCCTTACCAATTATCCGTGGTGATGTTATGTGGGCTGAGGGGGCCGATGAGAATGACGTACCAGTGGTGTTCAGGTTCCGGGTGCTCCGGGAACAGCGCTGAAGCTGCTACGGCGTGGGTGAGATTCGAACTCACGGTACCCTTACGGGCACGGCGGTTTTCAAGACCGCTGCATTCAACCACTCTGCCACCACGCCTGGCGGCCCGCAAGATAACAGGGCACGGGAGCGCATTGAAGTGCATGCGCTCCCGTAATATCACATCGTCCGGCGGAGCCTATGCTGCCTCAGCCGCCGCTTCCGGCAGCCGGCGGTGATGCGGACTGAGACGCTGCCGGCGGAGTATCGGGTTCAACCTGTATTGAGGCAGGTGTGTCCCCTTTGACACCGCCCAGAGCTGGTGCCATCCTGTCGAAACCAAAGGCCTTGTCGCGACGCATAGCGGTCGCTATTCCACGGGCCTGTTCAAAGAGGCTCAACGACCCGTTGATATCGTCTTTCTGCGCCAGTCCTTCAGCGAGCATCACGCCAGTTATGACATACAGATCCGGGATCCCGACCGAGGCGTCGTCCACCCATCCCTTCCGTTTGGCCAGCGAATGGTTGGCTGTGAATACATCATTCCACAGTTCAACAGACCTGGCTACATCCACATATCCTTCGCCAGGGATAAGCAGTGTATCGCGTCCGGCAACAATCGGTTGTGTTGAAAGTTTCTTGGCCATCCCCTGCGTAATGACGTACCGCTCCAGCCCGAGCTCGTATGGGTAACCGCCTGCCGTGCGACTGAAGTAGATCGGGCGTTCCGGCCAGGAGTCACGCATCATGTAATAAACCAGGAGGTCTGAACGCATGAGCTGACGTGAACGGGGCTTCGCTGTAACACCATCCTTTGAGAAGACCTGGTCGTCACCTATCTGCATTGCAAGTGGCAACGCGTCGGCTTCGTCAAAGGTGAGATTGAACGGCGGCCCGGATGGTTTCTTCCACTCGCGTCCGGCATAGATCGCCGGCCCTTTCGCTGCGTCATATTCGCGAACGGGGTTGCGGATCATCTGGCGCGTGTACCAGTCGGTATTCATCAGCGAAGTGTTTGCAATAATCACATCCTGGCGGATGCCTTCCACTTCCTGCGCATACCAGAGAGGGAAGGTGTCGTTATCGCCGACTGTAATAAGGATGCCGTATGGTTCGACAGAGTTGAGGAGATCCCGTGCGAAATCCGCGGTATCAGTCTGACCTGCGCGCGACGCCTGCTCCCGGTTCCCAAAGAGAGGTACGAGCACTACAAGCAATATCGGTGCTGCCAGCAGGTAACTCCGCAGCCTCGGCTCTGAAACTGTATCCCTGCCGAACTTCACGTTATCAGAACCAAAGAGCCCAGCTATCGTTTCCCAGATATAGACGAGCCCCAGTGCTATCCAGACGCTCATCGCTGAAAAACTCCAGAGGTAGAAGTAGTCCCGGTCGCGGACTTCGCGCGCCACACTTTCTCCCAGCGCCGGTGTCTGCGAGTGACCGTACTTGAAGTTCAGATAGAAAATGAGACCCAGTGTCATGGTGAACACCAGTGGTCCGAAGAACCAGAAACTTCGTCGGTCCTTCTGATAGTGCATCCAGCCGCCAGTCAGGCAGAGTATGAAGAAGAATACCGCCATGGCGTTCTGCAGCCCTGGCCGTTCATTGTAGGCATCGCGCAGCCACTGCCACTTCCAGTAGAGCCACCACATCCCCATCTGCGCGGTGAATGGTGCCTGTCGCTGTGTGAGTGACGGCTTGCCATACTGATCGCGGTTGAAGTTGTACATGAACCGTTCCCACGTCAGTGCGCTGAATGTGCAGCTGGCTTTGATTTCAGTGACACAGGCTGTTGGTTCGCCTTCATTGATGGCGGGGAAGTGCGCTGCGCGTATCGGCTGTGTTGCAAATGGGGTTAGGCCGAGCATCAGTGCGGCCAGCCCTGCAAGGAGGAGTTTCCAGCGCAGGATTGTCTGCGGCCGTCTGATGAGTACTGCAATACCCACAGCAGGTGCGGCGATCATTCCTGCCATATGGTTGGCGTAGCCGAGTCCGAGGAGGAATGCGATCAGAATGAGGAGGCGGTCTGCAACGGGCCCTTCGGGGTCGTCGCACCAGCGTACAGTAAGCCAGCAGATGACTGCAACGCCCAGGAGGGAAACGGTATAGACTTTTTCATTGACAACCGACTGGTTCCAGACGGTGAATGCTGTTGCACCGATAAGTACGGAGAGCGAAGCGCCTGCGATGCGCTGCCAGAGGCGCGGCATCCATGAGACCAGCACCCGTTCGGTGACGAGAAACCAGAAGCCCGCCGAGAGCGCACTGGAGACAGCAGCCAGCATGTTGATTCGCACTGCCACGGATGGGCCTATAGGCAGTATTGCGAAGACTCTGCCGATAAGAACAAAGAGCGGGTTACCGGGCGGATGGGGGAGCCCCATAACATACGCGGCGGCTATGTATTCGCTTGTGTCCCACATGGAAGTGGAAGGGGCAAGCGTCAGCATGTAGAGCAGAAAAACGGCGAGACTTGCGACTGCCGCCGCCTTGTAGGACGGTCGGTAGTCGAGTTCGATGGGTGCTGAAGTGACTGTTGCCGGAGCCGGAGGAACTGCTGCTGTCATGGGGCAGGGTTAAACGTTCGCGTGGTGATACCCGGAACCGGGCACACTTTGGCCTAACCCTTAAAGTTACAATAGAATGAGGGTGACCGGCAGGCCGGAGGGCAGGTGAGTTGGGGTGCCTGGCGGCGCTCCGCTTACAGCAGCTCGCGCCAAAGGAGTTCAGGGTATGTTCTGGTGTATATTGGCGTTGGTAAACCCCACACCTCGCCCGTTATCTAATCCCGTCCGGGCTCATCCGTCATAGACGAGGCTCGGGAATCGTTTCCAGTTGGAGAGGATCAGCCCATGCGTTCAGCTGCTTTTCAACCGATGCCACGGTCAGAGCACCCACCGCCGCGCGCAGCCGTTACAGTTGGCAGATGTGCCTCTGTATTCTGTTACTGTGTGATGCTACAGTCGGTGTTCGCTGTGAACTCAACTGTCATGGCTCAGGCAATGCCTAAGCCTGCCGTACGTGACAGTGCGGGTGTCCGCATAATCGAACATCAGACCATCCGCACCCGCGTGCAGGCGTTCAGCACGGACATTGAAGCAGCACGTGTGGGTGGTCTGCGTGATGATCCTGATGAAGAGATTGATGTGCGGGGGCAAGGCATAGCGGCCAGGCTCTCCAATGGGAACATCGCAGTTGCTGAGCAAACTACGGTGCGCATTTTGGACCTGAAAGGTAAGCTTGTGCGCGTGCAGGGCGGGCGTGGGTCGGGGCCGGGGCAGGTAAGTGGTCAGATATATGGCCTATGTGTTCTGCCTGGTGACTCAATCCTGATCACGAGCAGTGGCCGGAGGGTAAGTGTATTCGCACCGGATGGCAAACATGTACGCACGATTGCTTACGAATATGAGCCTGGTGGGAGCTGCGGACCGCGTGGTGAACATCTGGGATCCACGTCCGAACGGCCTGTAAGGACACCAGGGCAGGCGGATCTCTACAGGGCGAAACTCTACCGACTCGGCGCGGATGCAAAACGTGCTCAGGCTATCCCCGGGACTTTCGAGGCCAACTCGAACATTATCCAGTCGCTTATCCCGGTGTACTTCTCCGCTGTCATGCGGGACAGTCTTGTCTGGGTCGGTAATGGTGTCGGTCCGGAGATCAGGGGGTACGGCTTGGACGGAAAGCTGCGCACGACAATCAGGTGGCGGGACCCGGTTCAGCCGGTTACGCGCAAGATGCTGGTTGATATGGCTGAAGCAGGGAAGCCAGCGGTTGTACCGCAGGGAGCGACGGCAATATCGACATCAATGTGGCTCTCCAACCCACAGATGAGTACGATGCCTGCGTACCGGGATTTTTTTATTGATCGAGCGGGGCGTTTCTGGGTCAGAGACCATTTCGACAACAATACCGACCCGGCCCGGGGACCATTTGGCTATACAATCTTTGCACCTGATGGTACGCTTCTGGGGCGCTACGACTACCCTGAACCATACAGGCGCATACGCAACGTGAGGGTGACAGATGCGGGTGCCGACTGGGTTGTACTGCGGACAATAAGCGGCGAAACCGGGATAACGGTATCAGTGCGCTCAGTCAGTCGTTCCGGATCACGGTAATACTCCCACGGCTCGTAACACTCTTTCCGTCGGCAGCTTCCACGGTGACATCCACCCAGTAGTCACCCGCTGCGGGTGTGCGGAGGTTCAGCTTGAGAGCGCGTCCAGATCGGGAAAGAGAATGCAGGGTCGGTACACCAGCCTCTTTCCCCTGAATCAGTGCCGGAAGAGGCGCTGGCCGGTGAAAATCATCGCCATACCATGCTCATCTGCGGCGGCAATCACCTCGGCATCCCGCACAGATCCTCCCGGCTGGACTATGGCTGTAACACCGGCTTCGGCGGCCTGGTCCACGCCGTCGCGGAATGGGAAAAATGCATCCGAGCCAAGTGATGAGCCATGTGTATCATGGCCCGCACTGGTGGCCTTGTGAGCCGCAAGAAACGATGCATCCACACGCGACATCTGGCCGGCACCGATTCCAATCGTTGCCCCGTCTCTCACAAGTACGATGGCATTCGATTTCACACTCGCCACTGCCCGCCACGCAAATGCCAGATCGCGGTGCTCCTCACGGGTCGGCTGACGCTTGGTTACCGCGTGCCAGTCGGGTGGCACAGCCGGTACCGGCATCCGATCCTGCACCAGAAGACCGCCGCGTACACGCTTGTAATCCATACTCCCCGCCTGCCACGATGCACGACCTTCCAGAACACGCAGATTCTTCTTGCGCCCAAGTATCTCCACGGCTTCAGCAGAGAATCCAGGTGCTACTATGCACTCCACAAAGAGTGATGAGATAGCTTCGGCAGCCTCGGTATCAACCGGCACAGAAAAGGAAATGACAGATCCGAATGCCGACGCGGGATCGCAGGCCAGCGCCTTGCGGTAAGACTCAAGTGCGCTCGCTCCGGTCGCGAGGCCGCATGGTGTCGTATGCTTTATGATCGCACAGGCAGGCTGATCACCAAACGGTTCAATCGCAAGGAGCGCACCTTCGAGGTCGAGAAAATTGTTGAAGGAGAGTTCCTTGCCCCCGTGCTGCGTAAGTGCACCAAGCCCCGAACCCGGACCCTCGACATAAAAGGCTGCGCGCTGCTGCGGATTTTCACCGTACCGCAGCGATTGCTGCTTTGTAAATGCCATAGGGAGCTGCTCCGGGAATGGCTCGTTGCGTCCCGATGCAAACCAGCGCGCAATGGCAGAATCATATCCGGCCGTATGTGCATACACTTTCTCTGCAAGGCGTTTGCGCAGCCGCGAAGCATCATCTGTATCAGTACCCGATGACAGCGCTTCAATGACTCTGCTGTAGTCATCCGGATCCACGACCACCCACACCGATGCAAAGTTCTTGGCTGCAGAACGGAGCATCGACGGGCCGCCGATATCGATGTTCTCAATCACGTCGTCTTCGGTTGCACCTTTGCGAGCTGCGGTCTCCCGGAATGGGTACAGGTTCACAGCAACCAGATCGATTGTGCCGATATTGTGTTCTTCCAGTGCCTTCATATGCTCCGGTATGTCACGTCTGGCCAACAGTCCGCCATGAACCACTGGGTGCAGCGTCTTGACGCGTCCGTCCAGCATTTCCGGGAACCCTGTTATCTCTGCAACATCCAGCACGCTCAGCCCGCCCTCCCTTAGCGCGCGCGCAGTGCCACCTGTGGAAACAAGCTCGAAACCCAGTGCGACCAACTGAGTCGCGAACGGAAGAAGACCGGTTTTATCTGAAACTGAAAGCAGTGCGCGTGGCATTTTTTGATCAGGGTAACAGCAGTTGAGTAATTGCCTGCCGCAGTTGAGACGCAGCAGCAGACGGGGGAAACGCCGCAAGGCTGAATGCTGCCTCAGCTGGCGAAAGGGAAGAGAGCGCAGCTGTAGCCGCCGATGGCCCTTTCCTGACAACACCGGATCCACCGGGTGCAAGCGATATCTGGCCGCGTGCCAGAAGCTCTATGCACAGTGGGTACAGAATGTGTTCAATATGCAGGACACGTGCGGCAACAGTTGCTGCAGTGTCACCCGGCAGTACAGGAACAGGCCACTGACCGATCACGGCGCCCCGGTCGTACTCTTCATCAACAAAGTGCACCGTTACTCCGGTAACAGTTGCACCGGATGCGACCACAGCTTCATGCACTTTTGTGCCGTACATCCCTGCGCCACCAAAGGCAGGGAGCAGGGCGGGGTGAATATTGATGATCCGCCCGCGAAACGTCGCGGTTACCTCGCGCGGAACAAGACGCAGGTACCCGGCCAGTACCAGCAGATCTACGTTGTGATCCTTAAGCTTGCCGAGCAGAGCTGCACCATCGGCCGGTTCGATAACAGCGGTGGGAATAGACGCAGCCTTTGCCCTGGCGAGAGCGCCGCAGTTGCTGCGGTTGCTTCCGACCCAAACCACAACAGCAGACGGATTCGCTGTTGCGAAGTGATCAATGATGGCCTGCAGATTGCTTCCGCCACCCGATGCCAGGACTGCAATACGTGTCGGTGTGTTCACTTGTTGCCTCCGGCTCTGATGATACCGCCGCTCAATGCTTTCATTCGCTCCCACCCAGATACTTGAGTGCAAGCTGTACAGCCTCCGGGAATGACTTCACGACATGCGCTTCCCTTGAGGCACGTGCTGCTTCTTCCTGCGGGGTGTTGGTGCCATTCACAAGTATGCCGAGTCCACCGGCATCAATGCCGGCCGCAATATCACGCCACCTGTCACCAACGTATGCTGATAACGACATGTCCAGGTCGAGTTCCTTTGCGGCGGCAAGGAACATTCCGGGAGCCGGCTTACGACAGTCGCACTGCTCGCCATTGTCTCCGGGCGCATGCGGGCAATGGTATGCTGCATCCAGCTTCGCGCCATTCTGTGCAAGCAACTGCAGTAATCGTTCGTGTACCGCGTTGTACTGCGCCTGTGTAATCAGCCCCCGGCCGATCCCCGACTGATTGGTAACAAGCACAACCGGGATATGCAGTTCATTGAGCTGCCGTATTGCACCTGCGGCGCCGGATACCAGTTCGACACCGGCGGGATCGCTTATGTAGTGACGTTCCACAATCAGCGTTCCGTCGCGGTCAACAAAGAGCGCAGCCCGCTTCATCTGATCTTCCCTGAGTCAGGTGGTACAACCGGCTGGCGTTTGGGTGTATTGAAGTTTCTTGGGGGCGTTGGCGCTGTCACGCCTGAGATACTCTGGAGCCCTTCGGCCCGCAATTGATACGAGGCCGCCTCATCGAGTTTGTCTGCAAGTACAAGAATCAACTCGCTGAACGGTACGGGTCGCTGCAGCTTTGGCGGTGGCGTTGTGTCAACTGCGACCTGTGGGCGACCGCGGCGGAGCAGTGCCTCCCTCCGCCTTGCTTCCTCGGCGCGCTGTGCTGCAACCACGGAATCTGCTGCGCTCTTCCTTGCGATCGAATCGGCCCGGGCGCGCCCTTCTGCAGTGGTGTCCTGTTGCGCACGCGCGATTGAGTCCTGTCGCTCTATCCGCTTCAGGGAATCCGCTGTTGTACGCTCCCGTATGCTCACAACAGTGCTGATCGTGAGTGGCACTGAGTCGCGATCGGTCAGTGTAAACATGGAAGGCGTGAATACAGCGGACGGCGCGAAGGGTTTATCAAAGACCACGCGGAGCTCAGCAAGGCTGTCTATATAACTCACAGACTGCACACGCATGGGGAGAGTATCGTGCTGAAATGCGTACAGATCCGTTGTCACATCGGCCGTGACAAATATCCCTGCTGTGTCCCAGGGCTCGAGCCTTTCGAGTTGCCTGTTATTGTTGCGGTCGATGATGGCGCGGAGAACAAGCCGGGTAGTTGGCAGGTGTTCAAGAACAAAGCGGCCGGCGCTGTCGGCAAGCGTCTGGTATGTCGTGCTGTCTTCCGTAATCGCTTCAACCAGAGCCCGGGGTGCCGGCTTGCCTGCTACCCAGTCAAAGACTGCACCACTTACCCTGGTCTGCGGTATCTCACCACCGGTGCTGAATACAATCCGGACTGCACTGTCGAGCTGATTGGAACTCAGGTCCATGATACCTGGGCGGAGCTCAACGGTATAAACTGTGCTGTCCCTGAAGCCATCGCGTGGCCTGATAAGTATCCGGTTTCGTTTCCACGATACGCGCGGATCACCACTCCGCGGGCTGATGAAAACCAGCGACTGCAGATTCTGCGCACCACGCGGTGTTTCACTGATCACTTCATCAAACCGGATCTCCACTTCCTTAGGGCGGATGTCCATGGAACCGGAAGCCGGCGTAATGCTCACAACCATCGGCGGTGCGCTGTCGGGCGGCCCGCCCGGTGGTGCAGCTGTATTGGCGCAGCCACTGGCAAAAACGCCACTGGCAACTATGCCGCTGACAAGAAAAGCGGCGACAGTATTGAATGCCTTTGAAGTTCGGCTTTCACACCAGCCGGTGAACAGGGCCACCCGCTTAACCACCCATGGCATGGAGCTGTTGCCCCAGCAGATCGCGTCGGGCCGACCACTCCTTCTCCTTTGCACGCTCGGCATCGACGATTGCAGCAGGCGCTTTCGAAATGAACTTTTCGTTGGCAAGCCGCCCCTGCAGTGCGGCAAGCTGCTTCTCAAGTGCTGTAAGTTCGTCGGATATCCGCTTGCGCTCGCGTTCCATGTCAATGATGCCTGCCAACGGGACGCAGAGAAGCACGCCATGCGGCAACACCGACTGCGCGCACGCTTCTTCCGGTGCTTTCGCTGCCACAATAATGTGTGCACGAGCCAGTGCTCCGGCTGTCTGAATGTCAGCACTGTCTGCGGCAGACACGTCACTTTCCGATGTCACAACGACCGCGTTTACAACAGTTGACGGACTGACGTTGTAGTCGGCCCGTATCTGGCGTATTGCAGCCACGATGTTGCGTGCAGATTCAAATGGCGCGGCTGCCTGGGTGTAATTGCCAGCAGCCTGGGGCAACGGTGCAACAGCAAGGAATTCAGCATCGCGTGCACCCGGGAGTCGGTGCCAGAGCTCTTCGGTTATGAATGGCACTACCGGATGCAGCAGGCGGAGCGCGCCATCGAAAGCGCGTACCAGCACTGCGCGCGCCACCTCACGGTCTTCACCGCCCGCTGCGAGACGGGGCTTCACCGATTCAAGGTACCAGTCGGCGAGCTCATTCCATGCGAATCTCCGTGCAGCCTCTGCGTATTCAGAGAGCCTCAGCCCGCGCGTCCGATCTGCTGCGCTCCATCGCCTGCCTGAACCCGGGCGTGGCGGGCCAAGTGCTGCATCGCAGTCTCTTATTGCTTGATTGAGCCGGTCGAGAATCCATGCATCAGCAGCGGTGAGTTCGCTTGCTTCTATTGCATTTATGTCACGGAGTGGTTCGTCGCCTACGCTCAGCAACAGGAAGCGACTCATGTTCCACAGCTTGGTACAGAAATTACGTCCGGGAGCAAAAGATTTGTCCAGATCGTCCGGGTCGAGCATCACATCCACACCGAGCCCCAGCCCTGCCACCATCGTCCATCTGAGCGCATCGGCACCATAAAGGCGTACGACGTCGAGTGGGTCGATACCATTGCCGAGTGACTTGGACATTTTGCGGTGCTGCATATCGCGCACCGTACCGTGCAGGTAAACCGTATGGAACGGAGTCTGGTGCATGAACCGGCTTCCGGACATCACCATACGCGCGACCCAGAAAAAGAGTATTTCCGGTGCAGTAACGAGTACGTCTCCCGGATAAAATGCTTTCAGGTCAGCCGAGTTTTCGTCGGGCCAGCCAAGTGTGGAGAACGGCCAGAGCCATGAGGAGAACCATGTGTCAAGTACATCCTCATCCTGCTTTACTGCTCCTCCGCAACCGGGGCAGACTGTAACGTCGTCGCGTGATACGATCGGTTCGTGTTCGCAATCGGTGCAGTACCAGACGGGGATCCTGTGTCCCCACCAGATCTGACGCGAGATATTCCAGTCGCGGATCCCTTCGAGCCAGTTCACATAGACTGCTTCCCACCGTTCCGGCAGGATGCGCAGTTCACTGTTGCGGAGAATTGCGAGCGCACTGTCGGCGAGCGGCTGCATGCGGACAAACCACTGATCGCTGAGCCGTGGTTCCACGACTGTATCACACCGGTAGCAACGTCTGACACTGTGCGGATGATCTTCCGTACGGACAAGCACGCCGGCATCGGTCAGCATGGCTGTGATGCGCTTGCGGGCTTCGAAGCGATCAAGCCCGTTCAGCTCAGCCGGTACGCGTCCGGTTGCGCCCGTGCCTTCAACTTCCCGCACAATCCCTTCCTTATCGATGATTGCGGGCATCGGAAGGTTGTGGCGTTTGCCGACTTCGAAATCGTTTGCATCGTGCGCCGGTGTGATCTTGACTGCACCTGATCCGAATTCCGGATCGGTGTAGCTGTCGGCGATCACAGGGATACGTACGCCGGCGAGTGGGAGCAGAACCTCTCTGCCGATCAGTGCGCGGTACCTTTCGTCATCCGGGTTGACAGCGACTGCAACGTCTCCGAGCATGGTCTCGGGGCGCGTTGTTGCTACAGTAATGGATTGCGACGGGTCGTCTGCAAACGGGTAGCGTAGGTGGTACAGTTTACCATTGGTATCGTGGAACTCCGCTTCCTCATCGGAGAGCGATGTGCCACAGCGCGGGCACCAGTGAATAACGCGGTGCCCCTTGTAGATAAGACCATCTTCGTAGAGGCGTACGAAGGCTTCCCGGACAGCGCGCGAGAGTTCGGGTGAGAAGGTGTACGCAGTGCGTGTCCAGTCTGCGCTCACTCCGATGGCTTTGAGCTGATTCAGGATTTCGCCGCCGGTGTGGCTGACGAAGGCTTCGACGCGTTTTACAAACGCATCGCGCCCGAGTTCGAAGCGATTGCTTCCTTCAGCGGCCAACTGCTTTTCAACGACATTCTGAGTCGCGATGCCTGCATGATCGGTGCCGGGAACCCAGAGTGCCTCGTCTCCTGCCATGCGTCGCCAGCGCACCAGAACGTCCTGGACGGTGTTATTGAGACCGTGTCCGGCGTGCAGTACCGCTGTGACATTGGGCGGCGGCATCATAACCACAAACGGATCGCGTGTATGAGCGCGATCCGTGTCGGCGGTAAAGACGCCGTCCTGCGTCCAGCGGGTGTACCAGCGGCGCTCGATGTCGCCTGGATCGAATGTTCTTGGGAGTTCGGAGCTGTTGGGCGAAGTCATCCTTGAAAGCTAGCGCATTTTACAGCCTTCGAAGGCACCGGGGAGGGCATTAAGTAGTGCGTTAGGCAGTGCGTTAAGCCAGGTCGGCACCGATAGTTCCTTTTTCTGCTTCGGTGCCGGTAATTGTGAGCTTGTCAACGACCGCCAGGACGCCCGGAACCCCCCGGGCAACGGTAGCGGCGTAGCGGCTTTCCCGTTCGGAGCGGACGGTGCCGGCAAGTTCGATTGTACTGTTGTCCACGGCACCGATTTCGATGTCGCGCTTCACCAGGATCGGGTCATTTTTGAAGGCCTCGAGGACGCGGTCTTCCAGAGCGTTAAGCGCAGCCAGATCGGGGGTATTGTCGTGGTCAGAGTCACTGAGGTGCATATGAGCAAAGGATTCGGGTGCGAGTTCGAACTCATCGTCGAGGTTATCGTGCGCATAATCGCCGTTCCGGCTTCCACGCCAGCCATTGGAGCGTCTTGCAGGGCGACGTTTCCTGTTGGTGAGCGTTTCCATCAGGCCATCGAGCCCGCCGGTGCGCTCAGCGATTATGGCCCCCAGTGCCAGTCCGGCAACCGTTCCCGCAAGAATCAGAGCAGCTTTGGACGGACGGGATCTGTAGTTGCGTGGCATGAAATTCCTGATAACGGTGATTGTGTGGTGCTGGAAAGATAAGCGAGCGACCGGCCCCGGTGGTGAAAGGGTGGTAACCCCCGTGTAGGTAGGCAGGCGCGAGAACCCGAGGTAATTGACAACGAAGCTGGCCGTGTGTAGCTATCAGGTAGGTGGAGTAGCGTTCGCGCCAACGCAACGTTGGCAGCGTTAGGGTAGTCGGCGTCATATCCACTCCTTCCA